>NZ_JBEXWB010000016.1:38468-47830 GCF_040629645.1 Streptomyces sp. NPDC005899
GCCGGCGCCCCCCCGGCCCGGGGGGGGGGCCCGCTCCCGCGCGTCCGGGCCACTTCGGGGGCGAGGCGGGTGGCCGACAACCGGCCACCGCGGCCTGACCACGACGTCGGGATACGACGGGGGACCGGGCCGCGCCGTAGTCTTACCGAGGAGTAGCGCCGTGGGGGCGGGAGGGAAGTCCGACGTGAGTGCAGTGAAGAGCAAACGCATGCCGCGCGCCGTGCGGGAACAGCAGATGATGGACGCCGCGGTGCGGACCTTCGGGCAACGCGGGTACCGGGCCGCGTCCATGGACGAGATCGCTGAACTGGCCGGCGTGTCCAAGCCGCTGGTCTACCTCTACCTCAACTCCAAGGAGGAGCTCTTCACCGCCTGCATCCGCCGTGAGGCGACGGCGCTGATGGAAGCGGTGCGGGCCTCGGTGGAACCGGGACTGCCGGCCGACCGGCAGCTCTGGGCCGGACTGCGCGGGTTCTTCACCCACACCGCGGAGAACCCGGAGGGCTGGGCGGTGCTGCACCAGCAGGCGCGTGCGCAGGGGGAGCCGTTCGTCAGCGAGGTCGGGGCGCTGCGGGAGGAGATCGTTGCGTTCGTGACGGGTCTGATCGCGGCGGCGGCCCGGGAGGCGCACCATGATCCCGCGCTTCCCGACCGGGATGTGGCCGGGCTCGCGCAGGCGCTCGTGGGAGCGGCGGAGGCGCTCGCGGGGTGGGCGAACGTCACGCCGGGAGTCTCGGCCAAGGAGGCCGCGGCCACGTTGATGAACTTCTCCTGGGCGGGCCTGGAGAACCTCATGCACGGACACGGCTGGCAGCCGAAGGGCGGCTGACCTGGGAGCCGTCAGCCCTCCCGGGTCAGCCGCCCCCTGAGGTGTACCCGGCCGGCGCCGCGCACCTCGAAGAGGGAGCCGGCGGCGGCGTACGTCACGGTGGCGGGGAGCGGCACGGGTGACCGGAAGTCCGCGCGCACCGTGCGGATCCGGCCAGGGGCGGCCGCCTCGGCCTCGGCCAGGCAGCGGGCGACGGTCCACATGCCGTGTGCGATGGGCCGGGGGAAGCCGAACAGCCGTGCCGTCAGCGGGTGGAGGTGGATGGGGTTGCGGTCTCCGGACGCGGCCCCGTACCGCCGCCCGAGGTCGCCGGGCAGCTGCCACACGGCGACGGCCGGAAGTTCCTCGCCGGTCCCGCCGGCCCGGGTGGTGGCCTGTGCCGCGGACGCGGACGGCGCGGCGGCCCCCCGGGTCGCGTGCCGGGACAGATAGCCGCTGCGCGACTCCCAGACGAGCTCGCCGTCCAGCCGTGCCTCGGTCACCATGGTGACCTCGGTCCCCCGCCGATGGGGCGTCAGGGCACCGGCGTACACGGTGATCTCCGGGGAGTCCGCCGGGCCGATCGCCCGGTGTCCCGTGATCTCGATCCAGGTGTGGACGAGGCCCAGCACCGGCAGCGGAAAGGCGCGGCCCGCCATCACGCGCATGGCCGGCGGGAAGCCGAGGACGTGCGGGTAGGTGAGCGGCAGTCCGGCCGGTTCGCCGAAGCCGCAGATCCGGTTGTACGAGGCGAGGCGGCCGGGGGAGACGCGCGCGGGCGGGAGCACCGCCCGGGCCGGGGGGAGTGTGGCGCCGGGGCGCGCCGGTCGCTTGAACGGGGAGGTGACCGCCCCGCGCAGGAGGGTCAGGGCCAGGTCGCTCATGGCGTCACGCACCCAGCAGGCTCTGGCCGCAGACCCGCACGACCTGGCCGTTCACGGCGCTGGAGGCGGGCTGGGCGAACCAGGCGGTGGTCTCGGCGACGTCGACCGGCAGACCGCCCTGGGACAGGGAGTTCATCCTGCGGCCCGCCTCGCGGATGAGGAAGGGGACCGCGGCCGTCATCCGCGTCTCGATGAAGCCGGGCGCGACCGCGTTGACGGTGACGCCGTGCTCGGCGGCGGCGCGCGGGGCCAGCGACCGGACGAGACCGATGACGCCCGCCTTGCTGGCCGCGTAGTTGGTCTGGCCGTCGTTGCCCGCTATCCCGGCTATGGAGGCCGTCGCGACGACCCGGCCGCCCCGGCGGAGGGTGCCCGCCCGCAGGAGGGCGTCGGTGGTGCGCAGGACGCTGTCCAGGTTGACCTCCATGACCGACGCCCAGCGCTCGGCCGGCATGTTGGCGAGCCTGCGGTCCCGGGTGATGCCCGCGTTGTGGACGAGTACGTCGAGACCGTCCGGTGCGGCGGCCGCGATCGAGCCGGCCGCGTCCGGCGCCGTGATGTCGAGCGGCAGGGCGGTCGCGCCGAGACGGTCGGCGGTCCGGGTCAGCTCCTCCCGGGCCTGGGGCACGTCCAGGCAGATCACCTGGGCTCCGTCCCTGGCCAGGACGGAGGCGACGGCCGCTCCGATGCCCCGTGCGGCCCCGGTGACCAGCGCGGTGCGTCCCGCCAGCGGCGCCGCCCAGTCGGTGACCGGATCCGGGGCGGTGCCGCTGAGCTCGATGACCTGGCCGCTGACGTACGCGGACCGGGGCGAGAGCAGGAAGCGGAGCGTGGACCCGGCCGACGCGGCGGCCCCCGGGGCGAGGCGCACCAGCTGGACGGTGGCCCCCCTGCCCACCTCCTTGCCGAGGGAGCGCACGAAGCCCTCGAGGGCCTGCTGGGCCGCCGCCTGGTGGTGGTCGTCGGCGGAGGGCGGGGTGCCGAGGACGACGACGCGCCCGCCGGTGGCCAGGGACCGTACGACGGGGTGGAGGGCCGCGTGCACCTCGCCGAGTCCGGCGACGGTGGTGATCCCGGTCGCGTCGAGCACGATGGCGGCCGGCCGGTCCGCTCGCCCGGTGATCTCCAGACCGGTCGCGCCGAGTACCGCGCCGAGCGTCCCCGGGTGGGCGGTTCTCCCGGCCGTGAGGTGCAGCAACGGTCCGTCGAGCGTGGGCGTGGCCACCGTCCACCGGCGCAGCCGGGCGGGTTGCGGGAGCCCGAGCCTGCGCGTCAGAAGGCGGCCGGGTGCGGTGCCGGTGAAGCGGAGATAGCGATCGGCCATTGTCCGGACTCCCTGCTCGGTCGTAGATTTACTCCGCAGTAAGGTTACTTAAGGGTCAGGAGCTGGTCGAGATGAGTTGGTCGAGTTGATTCCCCTCGCACTTCCGCAGCCCCGCCGGGTCGCCGTCATCGGCGGCAGCCGCATCCCGTTCGCCCGCTCCGACGGCCCCTACGCGCGGGCCTCCAACCAGGAGATGCTCACCGCCGCGCTGGACGGGCTGGTCGAGCGGTTCGGCCTGCACGGGCAGCGGGTCGGCGAGTTCGTCGCGGGAGCCGTCCTCAAGCACAGCCGGGACTTCAACCTCGCCCGCGAGACGGTCCTCGGGTCCGCACTGGACCCGCGCACGCCGGCGTACGACATCCAGCAGGCCTGCGGCACCGGCCTGCAGGCCGTCATCGCGGCGGCCGGCAAGATAGCGCTGGGCGCCGTCGACTCCGCGGTCGCGGGCGGGGCGGACACCACGAGCGACGCGCCCCTGGGCGTGAACGACCAGCTCCGCAGGATCCTGCTGGAGGCACGCAGGGCGAAGTCGGCGGGTGGCCGCCTCGGAGCGCTGGCGGCCGTACGCCCCCGCCACCTCGTCCCGGACATCCCCCGCAACTCCGAGCCCCGCACGGGTCTTTCGATGGGTGAGCACGCCGCCGTCACCGCCCGGCAGTGGGGGATCGGCCGTGCGGAGCAGGATCTGCTGGCCGCCACCAGCCACCAGCGGCTCGCCGCCGCGTACGAACGCGGCTTCATGGACGCCCTCGTCGTGCCCTACCTCGGCCTGGAGCGCGACCAGAACCTCCGCCCCGGGTCCACGGCCGGGAAACTCGCCACGCTCCCACCCGTGTTCGGCACGGACCACCCGGACGCGACGATGACCGCGGGCAATTCGACGCCGCTCACCGACGGCGCGGCCACGGTCCTGCTGGCGAGCGAGGAGTGGGCGGCGGAACGCGGTCTGGAGCCGCTGGCGTACTTCTCGCTGTACGAGACGGCGGCCGTGGACCACGTGAACGGGGAGGACGGCCTGCTGATGGCTCCCGCGTACGCCCTGCCGCGCATGCTGGAACGGGCCGGGCTCACGATGGCGGACTTCGACCTCTTCGAGATCCACGAGGCCTTCGCCTCCCAGGTACTCGCCACGCTGGCGGCCTGGGAGAAGCAGGGGCTGGCCCCCGTCGACAGGGAGAAGCTGAACGTCGCCGGCTCGTCCCTGGCCACCGGGCACCCCTTCGCCGCGACCGGCGCCCGGATCGTGGCCACCCTGGCCGAGCTCCTCGCCGAGCGGGGTGCACCGGGCCGTGGCCTGATCTCCGTCTGCGCGGCGGGCGGACAGGGCGTCACGGCGATCCTGGAGCGCCCCTGACCGCGCCCTCGCCGCCGGCACGGGCCACCCCGGCCGCCCCGGGCCCCGCCCCACGCACGCGTACGACGAAGCCCGACCAGGACCACGCCGCACCCACGTGTTCGACCCGCGCACCCAGCTGCCCCACCGGCGCCGGCCCTCCAGGGACGGGCCCGACGCCGGCCACCTTCGCCGAGGAGCCGCCCGTGTCCACGCCCGCGTCCGCCGCCGTACCCTCCCCGCCCGCCGGGCCCACCGTTCCGATCCTCGTCGAGCCGGCCAGGACCCGGGCGGCGGACGGCACCGTGCGGGAGGTGTCCGTCCCCCTGTTCGCGCCCACCGTGCGGCGCGGATCGCTCGCCGAGATCCCCTTCGACAACGCCCGCGAGGCCCCGGCCGAGGCGGTGCTCAGCCGGAAGGCGGCCGACGGCGGCTGGCAGGACGTGAGCGCCGCCGACTTCGCCGCGGAGGTCCTGGCCGTCGCCAAGGGCCTCGTGGCGGAGGGCCTGCAGGCCGGTGACCGGATCGCGATCATGGCCCGTACGACCTACGAGTGGACACTGCTCGACTTCGCCTCCTGGGCGGCCGGGCTGGTCACCGTGCCCGTCTACCCGACCTCCTCCGCCTTCCAGACCCGGTGGATACTCCAGGACTCCGGTGCCGCCGCCTGCGCCGTGGAGAGCGGGGAGCAGGGCCGGATGGTCAGCCACGAGCGGCAGCAGCTCGGAGGGCTCACCCACCTCTGGCAGTTCGACACGGGCCTGATCGGCCGGCTGAAGAAGGCCGGGAGGAACATCCCCGACGCGGTGATCGCCGCCCGACGCGCCACCCTCGAACCGCACACCCCCGCCACCCTCGTCTACACCTCGGGCACCACGGCCCGTCCCAAGGGCTGCGTGCTGACCCACGGCAACTTCTTCGCCGAGGTCGACAACGCCATCGAGCTGCTCCACCCGGTCTTCACATCCGTGTCAGCCCATCCGGCCTCCACCCTGCTGTTCCTGCCCCTCTCCCACGTGTTCGGGCGGATGGTCGCGATCGGCTGCATGCGCGCCCGCGTCAGGCTCGGGCACGCGCCGTCCATCCGGACCGAGGACCTGCTGGCGGATCTGGCCGGCTTCAAGCCGTCGTTCCTGCTGGCCATCCCGTACGTGCTGGAGAAGGTCTACAACACCGGCCGCGCCACCGCCGAGAAGATGGGCCGCGCCTCGTCCTTCGACCGTGCCGCCCGCGTCGCGCAGCGGTACGGGGAGGCGGTCGAGGCCGCCGAACACGGCAGGGGCCCCGGCCCCGGCCTGGGACTCCGCGCCGCCCGGGCCCTCTACGACCCGCTGGTCTACCGCCGCATCCGGGCCGCGCTGGGCGGGCGGGTCCGCTACGCGATCTGCGGCGGCTCCCCGCTGGGGCGGCGGCTGGCCGCGTTCTACGCGGGCGCGGGCGTCCAGATCTTCGAGGGGTACGGCCTGACGGAGACGACCGCCGCCGCCACGGTCACCCCGCCCCTGAAGCCCCGGCTGGGCACGGTGGGCTGGCCGCTGCCGGGCACCGCCGTGCGGATCGCCGACGACGGTGAGGTGCTGCTCCGAGGGGGCCAGGTGTTCCAGGGCTACTGGGACGCGGAGCGGAGCGAGGCCGTGCCCCGCCTGGACGACGACTGGTTCGCGACCGGTGACCTCGGCGCGCTCGACGAGGACGGCTACCTCACGATCACCGGCCGCAAGAAGGACATCATCATCACGTCCGGGGGGAAGAACGTCACGCCCGCCCCGCTGGAGGACTGGCTGCGGGCGCATCCCCTGGTCGGTCAGTGCCTGGTGGTAGGCGACAACCGCCCGTACGTCACCGCCCTCATCACCCTGGAACCCGACGGGCTGGCGCACTGGCGCAGGATGCGGAAGAAGGAGGGCGTCCCGCTGTCCGAGCTCGTGCGCGACGAGGAGCTGCGCGCCGTGCTGCAGCGGGCGGTCGACGAGGCCAACCGGCTGGTCTCCCGGGCCGAGTCCATCCGTACCTTCGCGGTCCTGCCGAAGGACTTCACGGAGGAGAGCGGGCACCTCACCCCCTCCCTGAAACTGAAACGGGACGCCGTCGCACGGGACTTCGCGGCGGAGATCGAGGAGCTGTACCGCGGATGACCGGCGGGGGTGGGAAGTGGCCGAAAGGTGACGCCGGAAAATTTTCAATGGGGTTAAAACGGACAGGGGTGCGATTACCGTACGCCACCCTTCGCGCCTGCAAGCTGTGAATGCGTAGGCGAGAGGCGTTTTGTGCCTTCGATGGTGCGGTGTCGCGAGGAATGGATCCTGTCAACTGAAGGATGAGACAGGGGAGTCTCACCCTCCGGATGTGGATATCGCAGCGCATACCGTCCTCCTCATGACTCAGCTGGACGCACGGCCACAGGCCGGAGACACGGTAAGGGGAAGCGCCCCGGCCGACGGCGGCGTACGTGACAAGGGGCTCGGCGGGAACTCCGTCGGGCTGATGGGCAGTGCCGTCATCGGTGTCTCCACCGTCGCCCCCGTGTACTGCCTGACCTCCACCCTCGGCTCCACCGCGGGTGAGGTCGGCGTGCAGATGCCCGCCGTGTTCCTGGCCGGTTTCCTCCCCATGCTGCTGGTCGCCTTCGCCTACCGGGAGCTCAACAAGGCCATGCCGGACTGCGGCACCTCGTTCACCTGGACGGTGAAGGCCTTCGGGCCGCGGCTGGGCTGGATGTGCGGCTGGGGCCTCGTCATCGCGACGATCATCGTCCTGTCGAACCTGGCGGGTGTCGCCACCTCGTACTTCTGGCTGCTGGCCGGCGAGGTGTCCGGCAGTGACGCGGTCGCCGCGCTGGACGGTGACAAGGCCGTGCACATCCTCACCTGCCTCCTGCTGATCGCGGTGGCGACCGCCATCAGCTACCGGGGGATGACGGCCACCAAGGGCGTCCAGTACACCCTCGTCGGCCTGCAACTCGCCGTCCTCGCCGTGTTCGTGCTGATGGCGATACGGAAGGCGGGCACCGGTGACTTCGCCGGCACGTCGGTGGACTTCTCCTGGTCATGGCTGAATCCGTTCGCCGTCCAGTCCTTCGCCGCCTTCACCGCCGGCCTGTCCCTCTCGATCTTCATGTTCTGGGGCTGGGACGCCTGTCTCACCGCCAACGAGGAGACCACCGGCAGCGAGAAGACCCCGGGGCGTGCCGCGCTCATCGCGATGGTCGTCCTGGTCGGTTCCTACCTCGCCACCGGCATCGCCGCGCAGATGGCCGTCGGCTCCGGCGGCGAAGGGCTCGGCCTCGCCAACCCGGACACCTCCGACAACGTCTTCGCCGCCCTCGCCGGCCCGGTCATGGGCCCCGGCCTCGGCATCCTGCTCTTCCTGGCGGTGCTGGCGTCCGCCGCCGCGAGCCTCCAGACCACCTTCATCCCGGTGGCGCGCACCGTCCTGGCGATGTCGGCCTACGAAGCGCTGCCCGCCTCCTACGCCCGCGTCCACCCGCGCTTCCGGACGCCCGGCAAGGCCACCGTCGTGGCGGGTGTGGCGACCGGCGTCTTCTACACGGTGATGACGCTGGTCAGCGAGCACGTGCTGGTCGACACCATCTACGCCCTCGGTCTGATGATCTGCTTCTACTACGCACTGACGGCCTTCGCCTGCGCCTGGTACTTCCGTGCCGACCTCACCCGTTCCGCGCGCGACCTCGTCTTCAAGGGCCTCTTCCCCGTCGTCGGCGGCATCCTGCTCACCGCCGTCTTCGGCAAGACCCTCATCGACATGTGGGACCCGGCCTACGGCTCCGGCTCCTCCGTGTTCGGCGTCGGATCGGTCTTCGTCATCGGCGTCGGGCTGCTCCTGCTCGGCGTGGTGCTGATGCTCGCGATGCAGCGCCGGAGCCCGGCGTTCTTCCGCGGCGAGGTGCTGACGAAGGAGACTCCCGCACTGGTCGTGCGGGACTGAATCGCCGCGACGGGCTCCCGGACCACCCACCGCACGGCTTACGTTGGGGACGCCACGGACGACGACGGAGGTGCCCCCCATGCGGATCGCCACAACGATCTTCCTCACCGACAGGACGATCACACCGGTACGGCTCGCCCGCGAGCTGGAACAGCGGGGGTTCGCCGGGCTCTACCTGCCCGAGCACACCCACATCCCGGTGAGCCGGGAGACCCCCTACCCGGCGGGCGGCGAACTGCCGGAGGAGTACGGCCGCACCCTGGACCCGTTCGTCGCCCTGGGGCAGGCCGCGGCGGTCACCGAGCGACTCGGCCTCGGTACCGGGATCACGCTGGTCGCGCAGCACGACCCGATCGACCTGGCGAAGCAGGCGGCCACGCTCGACCACCTCTCGGGCGGCCGGTTCACCCTCGGCGTCGGTCTGGGCTGGAACGTCGAGGAAGCCGCGGACCACGGCGTGCACTGGCCGACCCGGCGTGCGCTGGTCCACGACCGGCTGGCCCTCATGCGGGCCCTGTGGGCCGACGGGCCGACGGCCCACGACGGTGAGTTCGCCTCCGTCCGGGCCAGCCACGCGTACCCGAAGCCGGTACGCAAGCCGCGCGGTCCGGTCAGCGGACCGCGCACCCTGATCGGCGGGGCGGCCGGTCCCAAGCTGTTCGACGGGATCGCCCGGGACGCCGACGGCTGGCTCCCCATCGGAGGCCGCGGCCTCGCGGAGTCCGTGCCGCGGCTGCGCACCGTCTGGGAGACGGCCGGCCGGGACCCGGAGCAGCTCCAGGTGGTCCCGTACGCGGTCGTGCCGAACCCCGGCAAACTGGCGCACTACGCCGACCTCGGCATCACGGAGGTCGTCCTGCAACTGCCCCCGGCGGGAGAGGCCGAGGTGCTGCGGGCGCTGGACGCGTACGCGGCGTACCTGTGAGCGGTCCGCCCGGTGGGAAGTCCGCGGTGCGGGAAGCCCGTCGTCCGAGGGCGGGCCGGTCCGGCGCATCCGTGGGCGCCGGCGCGACGGGCGGGACGTGAGGCCGGGGACCGGCCGGTGCGGCGGCCCCCGGACACCCGCAG
>NZ_JBEXWB010000017.1:0-47255 GCF_040629645.1 Streptomyces sp. NPDC005899
GCGTCCCCGCTGATGGCCACGGCCGCCGCCTTCGAGGCCGTGACGGACGAGTTCACCTTCGTCATCGGCCCCGTGCTCGCCTCCGCGCTGTGCACCGGCGTGCACCCGGCGGCCGGCCTGGTCGCCGAGGCGGCGCTGACACTCCTCGGCGGTGTCCTGTTCGCCGCCCGGCGCTCCACCGAGCCGGCCGTCCGGAGCGCGGCGACCACCGCCGAGCCGCACCGCTCGGCGCTCTCCGTCCCGGGCGTGCGTGTCCTCGCCGTCACCTTCCTGGGCATCGGAGCGGTCTTCGGGGGCATGCAGGTCTCCCTGACCGCGTTCTCCGAGGAGATCGGCCGCCCCGGGGTGAACGGCCTGCTGTACGGGATCTTCGCGGCCGGCAACATGCTGGCCGGGATCGCCTGCGGCGCCATCGCCTGGAAGAGCAGCCCGCGCCGCCGGCTGGTCGTCGGCTACCTGGCCCTGACAGTGACCGCGTCCGGGCTCTGGGCCGTCCACTCGGTACCGCTGCTGGCGGGACTCGGACTGCTGGTCGGCCTGTGCATCGCCCCGGCCCTGATCAGCGGCTACACGCTGGTCGAGGCCCTGGTCCCGGCCTCCGCCCGCACCGAGGCCTTCACGTGGCTGACGGCAGCGGTGGCGCTCGGCCAGGCGGCCGCCGTCACGGTGGCCGGACAGCTCGCGGACGCCCATGGGGCGAGCACCGGTTTCGTGGTGCCGCTGGCCGGGACGGCACTGGCCCTGGTCACCCTCCTGACCCTGCGCTCGCGGCTCGTACCACGAGCCCCGGGGCGGGCGGTGGCACGTGGGATCGGTCACCGCGAGCCGGTCACAGTGGACTGACGGCTCGGAATGCGTCAGTATGGAGCGTCGTTAGCACTCATTGAGTGAGAGTGCCAGGAGGAGCAAGTGCCGACCTATCAGTACCAGTGCACCGAATGCGGCGAGGGCCTCGAGGCGGTGCAGAAGTTCACCGATGATGCCCTGACCGTGTGCCCGAACTGCGAGGGACGCCTCAAGAAGGTGTTCTCGGCGGTCGGCATCGTCTTCAAGGGTTCCGGTTTCTACCGGAACGACAGCCGCGGCTCCTCGTCGAGCAGCACGCCGGCCACCCCGAAGGCGACCGGTTCGTCCACCACGCCGTCGTCCTCGTCGGGCTCGGACTCCAAGCCCGCGACTTCGTCGTCCACGGCGTCCTCGTCGACGTCGGCTTCCTCGTCGTCGAGCAGTTCGTCGGCCGCCTGAGACCGCGCGGACATCCCAGGCTCCGCAGTGGCCCCGCCGATCCGTTCGGCGGGGCCACTGTCGTGCCCGGCCCCCGTCGTGCCCGGTCCCGGTGGCCGGCTGCCCCGCCCAGGCCGTGATCGGCCGGCCCCGTGGTGACCATCACCGCCGTTAGTGTGACCGCATGGCCAACGCAGAAGCAGCTACAGCGGAAATCGGCGTCATCGGCGGATCGGGCTTCTACTCCTTCCTGGAGGACGTGACCGAGGTCCAGGTGGACACGCCGTACGGGGCACCGAGCGACTCCCTCTTCCTGGGCGAGATCGCGGGCCGCCGGGTGGCCTTCCTCCCGCGTCACGGCCGGGGGCACCACCTGCCGCCGCACCGGATCAACTACCGCGCCAACCTGTGGGCCCTGCGCTCCGTCGGTGTGCGCCAGGTGCTGGGGCCGTGCGCGGTCGGCGGCCTGCGCCCGGAGTACGGGCCGGGCACCCTGCTCGTACCGGATCAGCTGGTGGACCGCACCAAGACCCGTACGCAGACGTTCTACGACGGCGAGACGCGCGCCGACGGGGTCCGGCCGAACGTGGTGCACCTCGGTTTCGGCGATCCGTACTGCCCGGAGGGGCGCAAGGCCGCCCTCGCGGCGGCACGCGGGCGTGACTGGGAGCCGGTGGACGGCGGGACGCTGGTGGTGGTCGAGGGACCCCGGTTCTCGACCCGCGCGGAGTCGCGCTGGCACGCGGCCATGGGCTGGTCGGTCGTCGGGATGACGGGACACCCGGAAGCGGTCCTGGCCCGGGAACTGAGCCTCTGTTACACGACGCTGACCCTGGTGACCGACCTCGACGCGGGCGCCGAAGCGGGCGAGGGCGTCAACCACGGGGAGGTCCTGGAGGTGTTCGCGGCCAACGTGGACCGGCTGCGGTCGGTGCTCTTCGACGCGGTGGCCGCACTGCCTCCGGGCACGGACCGCGACTGCGTGTGCGCGCGCGGACTGGACGGCATCGAGACCGGGCTGGAGCTCCCCTGAGCACCGTCCGCGTCGTCCCCGCCGTCTCGCGGGGTCGACTCGTACGGGTGGCGGGGTTGTTCACAACCTGAGGTCTGTCCCCAGGCATCAGCCGAGGGCGCCGCTTCGGGGGAGGGTGAGGGAGTCCCTCACGCACGCCTCTCACGACTGGTGGTGTTGGCCATGTTCCCGTCGGTGCCCGATACGCGTCCCGCACCTCCCCCGCCCTGCGGGATCCCGCCTTTCGCACCCCTGCGTCCGCGCGGCGGCGGTCGCGGACGGCTGCGGTCCACGCTGCGCAGGCACCGCCGGGCGGCCGCGGCCGGTTTCGCCCTGTCCTGCGCCGTGTTCGCCGTGTCCGGTCTCGGAGGTTCCGGGCCGGGCGCCGTGGCTCCGGCGGTAGCGGAGGCCGGTGCCGGGCACGGCGTACGGCAGGCGCCGGAGCGGCAGCGGGTCCGCCTGGTGTCCGCGCCCGTACGGATCGCCGACGCGGCGGCGGTCGGCCTGCTGCGGCCAGGAGACCGGGTCGATGTGCTGGCCGCCTACGAGGGGGAGCCGAAGGCGCGCCTGGTCGCGAGGGATGTGCGCATCACGCGGATTCCCCGGGGCCAGGACGGCTCAGGAGCGGACGACTCGGGACCGGACGGCTCAGGACCGGCCCGGGCGGATGCTCCGTACGGCGGGGCGGACGCGGGCAGCGGGGCTCTGGTGGTTCTCGCCGTGCCGCGGGCGACCGCGGCCGCCTTGGCGGGGGCCGGCGTGTCGGGGACGCTGGTCGTGGCGGTGTCCCGTGCCGCGTAGCCGGTTCGGCCACGGCAGCCGGTCAGAAGTGGTGCGGCGGCTTCTCGTCGAGGAAGCGCGCCAGATCGGCGGCGCTGCCGCCGGCCGGAGCCCGCTCGCCCCACCCCTGGTCCGTGTCGTCCACGGACTGCCCGTCCAGCGGATCGTCGAAGACCAGGGCCGGCTGGGGCCTTGGCTCCTGTCGCGGCTGCTGGTGCGGCTGCGACGGCTTCGGCTTTCGCGGTCCGGGGGCGGGGGCGGTACTCATGCCTTCAAGGGTACGGCGGTGTTCAGCGGTCCTCGGGGGCGAGTGCCCACAGCCCCAGGACGACGAGGAAGGACAGGCAGAGGAAGCCCGCACCCCACCACGCCGTACCGGTGTTGCCCTCCATCCATTCGTCGACGACGACCGTCAGCCCCCAGAGCTGTCCGACGACCACGCTCAGGGCCAGCACCAGCCGGGCCGCCAGCTTCGCGGAACGCTCGGGTTCCTGCTCGCTTCCCGCTCCGGGCCCGGGGCCGGTGTGGCGCACCCGAGGATCGCCGTAGCCGCTGGTGGGCCGGATCTGGGGATAGCGCTCATGGATGGGGCGGTTCAGTTCGCGGCGTTCGCTGCCCGGGTGGTAGTCCGGGTACGGCGGTCCCGGGAGGCCGGGGGGCCGTGGCGGCTCGACGGGGTCCAGGGGCTCGGTCATGTCCGTCCCCCCGGGGCGGAGGCGCCGGACGAGGGCGCGGGGGGTGGCGCCTCCGCGCCGCCCCCGGTGCCGGGGCAGCCGATCCGGGCGGCGAGATCCGGGCGGTCCTCGCCGACCTGGCGGCACAGCCCCTCCTCGGCGCTCTCATCGGAGCGGGTGGTGCCCACGGCCCAGATGCTGCCGTCGTCCAGCTCGGCCAGCACGACCTTCGGCAGCCCGCGGGGCGGCGGGCCGGCGGTGACGTCACCGGTCCGGGCGTCGAAGACGCCTTCGTGACACGGGCAGTACAGCTCGCCCTCCGTGCCGCGGTCCTTGCGCCAGAGCACGGCGCAGGCCAGGTGGGTGCAGACGGCGGAGTAGCCGACGAGGGTGCCGTCGTCCATGCGGACGGCGACGGCCCGGTCCTCGTCGCCCGGGTACCGGAAGGCGAGGGATTCACCGGGGAGCAGCCGTGGGGCGATCTGCTTCGCTTCGGGCGCCTTCCCCCCCTCCTCGTCCCCGTGGCGGTGGAGGATTCCGGCGGCCACACCCAGGCCCCCCAGTGCGAGGCCGCCGGAGACGGTGGTCACGATCCTGAGGTAGTCGCGCCGGGTGGTCAGCGCGTCGGCTGCGATCCTGTCGTGCAGCGCCTCGCGGGGGTCGCCGTCGGAGTCCCGGTCGTTGCCCGGCTGCTCCTGTTCGGTGACGCTCATCGGCGGACGTCCCTCCCGTTGATCTCGACGACGGGCAGCCCGCCCGGCACCGGCCACTGGACCCGCTCCGCGGGCACGACCATGGCGACGCCGGTACGGACCTCGCTCTCACCGAAGACGAAGGTGTCGGCGACCTGGACTCCGGGGCGCTCGGCCTGGAGTTCCTCGACGGTGCCGTAGAAGAGCGCTCCGGTCGGGCAGACGGTGGCGCACATGGGGGCGAGCCCGTACGCGGTGCGGTCGTAGCAGAGGTTGCACTTCATCTGCAGCTTCGCCCGGAGGTCGATCTTCGGGACGCCGAAGGGGCAGGCGTTGACGCAGTTCGCGCAACCGATGCAGCGGGTGGTGTCGGCCTCCTGCACGACGCCGTCGGCGGTCACCAGGATCGCGTCGGCGGGGCACACCTCGGCGCAGGGGGCCACCGGGTCCTCGCAGTGCATGCAGACCGTGGGGAGGGAGGCCACGGAGGCGCCCTCGTCGGTGTAGTCCAGGTGGATCATCGATCTGCCCCGGTGCGAGTCGCACTCCCGGCAGGCGGAGACGCAGGCCTGGCAGCCGATGCAGCGCCCCGGGTCGATGAAGATCGTTCTGCCCATCATCAGGGCATCAGCCCCTCTCCGAGGTGCCTCGGCCCTGCGGGGCCGTGGGTGGCAATGGGTCCGTTCGCGAGACCTGCGTCTCGGGGTAGGCGACATGTCCGGGGGCGACCGGCGGGGCCGGCACCTCGTCGACCGCGCCGGCGTGTTCGATGCGGCAGGCGCAGACCTTGTACTCGGGGATCTTCGAGCGGGGGTCGAGGGCGTCGATGGTGAGCGCGTTCGCCGCTGCGGGGACGGGCCAGTGGTACGGGATGAAGACCGTGTCGGGCCGGATCGCCTCGGTCACGAGGGCGGGGAAGACCTCGCTGCCGCGCCGGGTGACGACCCGGACGGGTTCGCCGTTGCGGAAGCCGTGGGACGGGTGGATCTCCGCCCAGGGGCGCGGGGTCTGTTCGACGAGGCCGCCGAGGCGACGGGTCTGGTTGCCGGAGAGGAAGTGGGCGACGGTGCGGCCGGTGGTCAACGTCATCGGATGTTCGTCGTCGTACGGATCGGCCGGCGGGTGCCACTCGACGACCTGCAGGTGGATCCTGCCGTCGGCGTGGTAGGTCGTGCCGTCCTCGAAGAGGCGGGGGGTGCCGGGGTGATCGGTCGACGGGCAGGGCCAGGAGATGCCGCCGGTCTCCTCGAGCCGTTCGTAGGTGATGCCGGAGTAGTCGATGATCGTGCCGGCGGAGGCCCTGCGCAGTTCGTCGAAGACGTCGCGGGTGCGGCGGAACGCGAACTTGTCGCCGGCGCCGAGACGGCGGGCGAGCTCACACATCACCCAGGTGTCGGTCCGCACCCCGGAGGGCGGCTCCTGCGCCTTGTTGTGCTTGACGACACGGGCTTCGGCGTTGGCCATCACTCCCTCGTCCTCGGCCCAGACGGTCACGGGGAAGACGACATGCGCGTTGGCCGCGGTCTCGGAGAGGAAGAAGTCGAACTGGGCGTGGAATTCGGTGGTGTCGTACCCCTGCTTGACCACGGTGTAGTTGGGGAGGGAGACGAAGGGGTTGTTGCAGATGCCGATCAGGCCGCGGATCTCCTGCCGCTGCATCTGCCAGACCATTTCCATCATCGACGTTCCTGCGCCGGGGAGTTCCGACTCCTCGATGCCCCAGATCGCACAGATCTGCCGACGGTGCTCCTCGTTGAGGATCGAGCGGCCGCCGGGGAGCAGATCGGCCTTCTGGCCGTGTTCGCGGCCACCCTGACCGTTGCCCTGCCCGGTGAGGGTGCCGTAGCCGGCACCGGGCTTGCCGATGTGACCGGTCGCGGTGCAGAGGTTGATGACGGAGAGGCAGTTCTCGACTCCCTGGGTGTGGTGCTCGATGCCCCGGGCGTGGAAGGCCATGGCCTTCGGTGCCCGGGCGAAGGCGCGGGCGACCTGGACGACCTGCTCCGCGGGGATCCCGCAGATCTCGGCGGCACGCGACGGGGTGTAGCCTGCGACGTTGGCCTTGACCTCCTCCCAGCCGGTGGCATGGGCCGCGAGGTAGGCCTCGTCGGTGAGGCCCTCCTCGATGACCACGTGCAGCACCGCGTTGAAGAAGGCCGAATCGGTGCCCGACCTGAGGGCGACGTGGATGTCGGCGGTCCGCGCGACCGCGGTCTCACGCGGGTCGACCACGATCAGGGTGGCCCCGCGGTCCCGGGCCCCCCACACGTACTGGGTCAGGACGGGGAAGCACTCGCCGACGTTGGCCCCGGCGAGCAGCAGGCAGTCGGTGAGCAGGATGTCGGAGAAGGGGTTGCCGGCCCGGTCGATGTTGAAGGCCAGCTTGTTGGCGCCCGCCGCGCTGACCATGCAGAGCCGGCCGTTGTAGTCGACGTTGCGGGTCTTGAGTGCCACCCGCGCGAACTTGCCGACGAGGTAGGTCTTCTCCGAGAAGAGGCTCGCGCCGCCGAGCACCCCGACCGCGTCCCTCCCGTGGTCCCGCTGGATGCGCTGGATCTCGGAGACCGTGAAGTCGAGCGCCTCGTCCCAGGAGACCTCCCGCAGCTCCTCGTCACGGGTGCGGCGCATGAGGGGTGCCGTGAGCCGGTCGGGGTGGTTGACCTGCTGGTAGGCGTGGATTCCTTTGGGGCAGAGCCGCATGCGGTTGATGTCGTGGTTGCGGGGTTCGACGCCGAAGACCTTGCCGTGCCGGTCGACGCGCAGGTACATGCCGCACTGGACACCGCAGAAGCAGCAGTGGGTGGGGACCAGCGTTTCGCCGTGCTGGTCGGCGTGCCACTTGTCTGCGGGGATGCCGCCCGCGTCGCGGAATCCCTGGGAGCCCGGTGGCGCGATCGCGGGGTCGAGGGGGACGACCGTACGGCGGTCGGCTGCGCGTGGGTCTGCCGTCACTTGTAGCCCTTCTTCACCTGGGAGAGGTATGCGTTGCCGCGCAGCACCCGCTTGCAGCGCGGGCAGTACTCGGTCCAGCGGTCGAAGCCGAGTTCCAGGTCGCGCATGGTGCCGCGCAGGTTCTCGACGTAGGCGCCGGTGTCGATCGGTTCCTCGCAGCGGCGGCACGCGAAGACCTCGTCGTCCTGCCGCGACGTGTACTTGAAGAGCTGCATGCCGACGGCCGCGGGGCGCTGCACGATGTGGAAGAACTTCCCGAACGGGATGTAGATGAGGGTGAAGACCACCGAGACCATGTGCAGGATCGCCAGGAACTCGTAGCCGCCGCCGTGCAGGAAGATCGACGAGAAGGTGAGCAGCAGGCCGGTCACGGAGATGATGACGAGTGCCAGGAGCGGGACCATGTCGTAGGCGAAACGCTGCCCGGTCATGGCGCCGCGGTCCTTCATCCGGCGCCGGAGGAAGTAGGCGGCACCCGGGATGACCAGCACGGCGGCGATGTCCAGGCCGTGGAACATCAGCCAGCCGAGGAAGTCGAGCGAGTCGAATCCGACGATCTTGAAGCCCCAGACGCGCATCTCGTAGCCCGGCCCCGCCCCGGTGGCGGACGTGAAGGTGAACCACCCCCACGTCAGCGGGAAGGTGATGAGCGCGGCCAGGACGCAGCCCCAGAAGATCAGCTGGTGGGCCGCCCAGCGTGCGTGCGAACGGGCGCCGAGGAACTTCTGGAAGCCGAGGTAGGTCGCGATCATCCTCGGCAGGGCGGTGGGGGCCTTGCGGAAGTTCTCCGCCGAGAAGAAACTGCGCCAGCCGCTCACGAAGAGCCGCCGGGCGGCGGGGGCCGAGACCCAGACGGTGTAGCGGTAGGCGACACCGAACGCGAGGAAGACGCTGGCCACGGCATACGGCAGGAGGGCGGAGTCGAAGTCGTGCAGCAGCCGGCTGCCGAACACGATCGCGAGGACCAGCAGGGCGGACGCGACCGCGCCCGCCGTGGCCGCCCTGCCGTTGACGGACCGCGGGAGTGCCTCCACCGCCCTGGCGACGGCGCCGGAGCCCCGGCGCGACTGCCGGAGGTCGGGTCCCCCGGGAGGGTCGGTATGAGCACCGGGGTCCGGGTGTTCGGTTGCGGGGGGCGCTTCTGGTGGATCGGTCACTCCGCCACCGTAGGACCGAATTATGCACTTTCTCCGGTTTTGACCACCGAGAGGGTGAGCGAGTCGCGGGGGAGTCGCCTACTTCCTGCCCATGAGGCCCTGTGCCGTGTGTGCCGTGTCCTGTGCCGTGTGCCGTGTGCCGTGTGCCGTGTGCCGTGTCCTGTGCCGTGAGGGAGGCCGGCGTCACTGCCCGCGCCGGCCGGCGCGTACCGTCCCGCGCCGCGGCCGCACCCGATGGCGTTCCGCGGCCGCACCCGATGGCGTTCGTGTCCCGGCGCACTCCCGGTCACGGCGCCGTGCGCTGTACGTTCGCCGGAACACGGGCGCCCGTCGGGGCCGCCGGACGTCGCACACGGGAGGATTCCGCCATGCCCGAGGACGCGCCCTTCTCCGGGCCACTGGACGCGCTGACGGATGTCACCGGGATCCGTGTCGGCCATGCCCGGCTGTCCGGGGAGGGGAGTCTGTCCGGCACCACCGTCGTGCTCGCCCCCGTGGGAGGCGCCGTCGCCGCCGTCGACGTCCGGGGCGGCGGCCCCGGTACCCGGGAGACGGACGCCCTCGATCCCCGCAACCTCGTGCAACGCGTCGACGCGATCGTCCTCACCGGCGGCAGCGCGTACGGACTGGACGCTGCCTCCGGCGTGACGGCCTGGCTGGAGGAACAGGGCCGTGGAGTGCCCGTCGGCAAGGGGCCCGGCCAGGTGGTGCCGGTCGTACCGGCCGCCTGCCTCTTCGACCTCGGGCGCGGCGGTGACTGGCGGGCCCGGCCGGACGCGTCGACCGGACGGGCCGCCGTCGAGGCCGCCGCCGCTTCCGAGCCGGGGTCGCAGGTCGCACAGGGCACGGTGGGCGCGGGGACGGGCGCCGTCGCCGGCGAACTCAAGGGTGGTGTCGGCACGGCGAGCGTGCGGCTGGCTTCGGGGGTCACGGTCGCGGCGCTGGCCGTCGTGAACGCCGCCGGCTCGGTCGTCGACCCGCGGACCGGCGTCCTCTACGGCGAGTACGGGGGTGCGCGGCCGCCCGTCCGTCCCGCGCCCGCGACGCACGATGCTGCCCGCCGGCGGCTGGCGGCCATCCGGGAGGCACGGGGCGACGGTCCCTTCAACACCACGATCGCGGTGGTCGCCACCGACGCCGCACTCACCCGCGCCCAGGCGCAGAAGCTCGCGGGCACGGCGCACGACGGCTTGGCGCGCGCCGTCCGCCCGGTACACCTGCTGACCGACGGGGACACCGTCTTCACGCTGGCGACCGGCCGGCTGCCGCTGCCCCCGGACACGGTCCCGGCGCTGAACGGCATTCTGGCCGCCGGGGCGGAGTCGCTGGCCAGGGCCGTGGTGAAGGCCGTCAGGGCAGCCCACGGGGTGGAGGGCCCCGGCGGTGACTTCCCGTCGTACAGCGACCTCTACGGCGACATGGACGGGCGGCGCGGCGACACGGACCGCGAGCACGGCGACCCGTCCTGAAGGGCCCGGAACTTTTCACCCGGTCGGTACGTTTTTCGCGAACCCCGGTCACGATGTCAGACCCAGGGACTACGTTATGCACGCATCGAGTAACGCGCGGCGACGGCCTGGAGACAGCACCTTGAGCGATCCGTACGAGACAACCGAGCAGCACCTCGAGCGACTCCTGCGATGCGCCCTCAACTCCTTCGATCTCTCGGACACCACCATCGAGCGGCTCGGGACGGCGCTGACGCACAGCAGTGCGCTGCACTCGTCGCTCCACAGCGCCGCCCTGCACCGTGAGACCTACCGGCACACCTATCTGCTCGCCGACGGCTCGGCCCTCACCTTGTGGGAGCTGGTGCACGGGGGCGGGCGGGGGGCCGAGGCGCCCCGCTCCCACGAGCTGTACGACGTCGAGGCGGAGGCGCAGATCGCCGCCGCCCGGCTGGCCGGCGGGTTCCTGGACACGCGGTCGCCCGGCGACGACACCTCGCAGAGCGACCTGGAGGTCCTCACCCTGCTGACCACCTCGCCCCCCGCCCCGCTGCCCCGGATGTACGCCCAGGACAAGTCGGCGGATCACGCGCGCCGTGTCCTTCGCCGTGCGGAGAACGGCGACAGACCGGGGTCGGAGACGGCAGGACTGCTGCGCGCCGCCTTCGCCCACCACATCACCCAGATCTTCGGGCGCCAGTGCCGCGTGGACGGGCGGGACGCCGGGTTCACCCTCTACGAACACGCCTTCCTCCTCCTGGACGGCACGGAGACGAGCCTGTGGGAGGTCGAGCACACGGCGACACCCGACGGCCGTCACATGTGCGAGGTGTACGGCGACGAACAGGCAGCTCGCCGGGCCATGGAGAACCGCACCCGGATCTGCTGACCGCCATGGCGGCCGCCCCGGATCACCTCGGCGGCCGCACACCGGCCCGGCACCCGCATCGCCCGGGCCCGCCGGTGTGGCGGCCTGTCGCGCGCTCACGGACGCCCGGCCGACTCCGCACCCGGGCCGGGTGCGGAGTCGGCCGGGCGGCGGGAGGCCGTCCGGTCCGGTGGTCAGCCGGCCAGCGCGGGCTCCTTCGCGATCCCGCCGTCCCCGGCCTGGGCCGGTGCCTCGTCGCCCTCGTCATCCTCGCCACCCTCCAGGTGCACCTGGGGCCTGGCGGGCAGGGCGAACATCACGCAGAAGATCACCGCGAGCACTCCGGCCACCCACCACAGCGACTGCTGGAAGGCGTCGACGAACGCGGGGCCTGTCTCCTCCGGCAGGAGACGGTCGCCGATCGAGCCGAAGAAGACGACCGACACGAGGCCGAGTCCCAGAGCCGTACCCATCTGCTGCACGGTGTTGATCAGCCCGGACGCCGAACCGGAATGCTCCTTCGGCACGCCGGAGAGCACCGCGTCCGTCAGCGGAGCGACGATCAGGCCCATCCCCACGCCCATGACGACCAGCGGGAGCGCCATCTGCCAGGGGGTGATGTCCATTCCGTAGTGCCCGGCCTCCCAGATGTAGAGGAGCAGCCCGGTGATCATCAGCAGGGCGCCCGTCTGCAGCACCTTGCGGCCGAAGCGGGGTACCAGTTTCTGCACAGAGAGGCCCGCGGCGACCGAGACGGCGACGGAGAAGGGGATCCCCGTCGAGCCGGCGCGCAGGGCGCTCCAGCCGAGGCCCATCTGGAGGTAGAGCGTCCAGACCAGGAAGAAGATGCCGAGGGCGACACCGAAGGTCAGCTGGACGGCGATGCCTGCCGCGAAGCTCTTCACGCGGAACAGTGACAGTTCGATGAGCGGCGAGCCGTCCCGGTCCGCTTTCCGGCGCTCGAAGACGACCAGGGCGGCGAACACCAGGAGGCTGGCCGCCATCGACACGTGCCCCCACAGCGGCCAGCCCAGCTCCCGCCCTCGGGTGAGCGGGTAGAGCAGCATGAGGAGACCGAGGGTCACCAGGGCCACACCGGTCAGGTCCAGCCGGAGCGCTTTCGGCGCCTTGGACTCGCTGATGAACCTCCGCCCCAGGAGCAGTCCGGCGACGCCGACCGGCAGGTTGATCAGGAAGATCGGCCGCCACTCGAGACCGAACAGGTTCCACTCGGTCAGCAGGGCGCCGAGCAGCGGTCCCGAGACCGCGCCGAGGCCCACGATGGCGCCGAAGAGCCCGAAGACCTTGCCGCGCTCGTGCGCGGGGAAGGTGGCATGCACGATCGACAGCACCTGGGGCACCATCAGGGCGGCCATACCGCCCTGCAGGATGCGCGAGGCGACCAGCATCTCCGGGTTCACGGCGAGGCCGCAGAGGGCGGAGGCGATCGTGAAACCGCCTATGCCGATGAGGAAGAGCCGCTTGCGGCCGTAGATGTCACCGAGCCGGCCGCCCGTGATGAGGCCGGCCGCGAAGGCCAGGGCGTACCCGGCGGTGATCCACTGGATGGACGTGAACGAGGCCCCGGTGTCCCGGGTGATGCTCGGAATGGCGATGTTGACGATCGTGACATCGACCAGGTCCATGAAGGCCGCGGTCATCACGATCGCGAGGGCGAACCAGCGGCGCCGGTCCCCAGGATCCTGAGTGGTGGCCGGCCCTGGTGACGAAGTGCCGGCGGCTGCCGTGGCCGACAGAGGTGCGGAAGAAGTCATGGGAGGGAAGCTAGACGTCCAACAGGTCAGGACATGACCTAATGGGCGCGCATGATGGGTGCATGACCGACACCTCGGCACGACTGCTGAAACTGCTGTCGCTCCTCCAGACGCCACGTGAGTGGCCGGGCAGGGAACTGGCCGAGCGGCTCGACGTCACCCCGCGCACCATCCGCCGCGACATCGACCGTCTCCGTGACCTCGGCTACCCGGTCGAGGCCAGCCGGGGCTCGGTCGGCGGTTACCGCCTGGTCGCAGGCAGCGCCATGCCGCCGCTCCTCCTGGACGACGAGGAAGCCGTGGCCATCGCGGTGGGGCTGCGGGCGGGGGCGGGACATGCCATCGAGGGGGTGGACGAGGCGTCGGTCCGAGCCCTGGCCAAGCTGGAACAGGTCCTGCCGTCGCGACTGCGGCACCGGGTCTCCTCGCTCCAGAACGCCACCGTGCCGCTCACCCGTGGCGACGGCTCCACCATCGACCCCCGCACGCTCACCACGATCGCCTCGGCGGTCACCGGGCGGGAACGGCTCCGGTTCGCCTACCGCTCGGGGGACGGCACGGCCTCCCGGCGGCAGACCGAGCCGTACCGGTTGGTGAGCACGGGGAGCCGCTGGTACCTCGTGGCGTACGACATGGACCGTGAGGACTGGCGGACCTTCCGCGTGGACAGGGTGAGCGAGCCGTTCCCCACCGGCTCCCGCTTCACCCCGCGTGACCTGCCGACCGGGAGCACGGCCGAGTTCTTCGCCCGCTCCATGTCACGCGCGCAGAACGACCTGCACATCGACGTGACCTTCCGGGCCCCGGCCGGCTTCGTCACGGCGCGGCTGCCCTCGCACCTCGGTGCGGTGGAGGCGACGGGTGAGGACAGCTGCCGGCTGCGCACGGTCTCCTCCGACTCCCTCGAGTGGGTCGCACTGCGGCTGGCACTCGTGGACTGCGAGTTCGAAGCGCACGGGCCCGTGCAGCTGGTGGAGTACCTCGACGGACTGGGCTCCCGCCTGACCCGCGCTTCGTCGGCGGGGCCGCGGGCTGCGGAATCCGGGCCGGGGACGGCCTCGCCCGCCGCGCCTTCGCCGACGAGGAGCCCGAGCGGACATGGGTGAGCCCCGGCGCCGGGGGGGTGGGCGCCGGGACTCAGCTCAGGGGGACCGGAAAGAAGACCGGTCGTCGGGCCGGTGCGAACCGGCTTGATGGGGAGATTACGGGTTATCGGCTCACGCCGCAGCGTCAAAGCCCGTGTCGTGAGCCATTCGCTTCAATTCGAGTAGTGCGTGCTTCTCGATCTGCCGGATCCGCTCCCGCGTCAGACCGTGCTGCTTGCCCACCTCGGTGAGGGTCCGCTCCCGCCCGTCCTCGATGCCGTAACGCATGCGGATGATGGAGGCGGTGCGGTTGTCGAGCTTGCCGATCAGGTCCTCGAGCTCCTCGCTGCGCAGCAGCGTCATCACGGACTGCTCGGGCGAGACCGCGGAGGTGTCCTCCAGCAGGTCACCGAACTGCGTGTCGCCGTCGTCGTCCACGGACATGTTCAGGCTGACGGGGTCACGCGCCCAGTCCAGGACGTTGCCGATGCGCTCGGCGTTGGAATCCAGCTCGGCCGCGATCTCCGCGTGCTCCGGGTCGCGCCCGTGCTCGCGGTTGAACTCCCGCTGGACCCGCCGGATCCGGCCCAGCTCCTCCACGAGGTGGACGGGAAGCCGGATGGTGCGGGACTGGTCGGCGATGGAGCGGGTGATCGCCTGCCGGATCCACCATGTCGCGTACGTGGAGAACTTGAAGCCCTTGGCGTAGTCGAACTTCTCGACCGCGCGCACCAGGCCCGCGTTGCCCTCCTGGATCAGGTCGAGCAGGGGGAGACCGGCCCTGGGGTAGCGCCGGGCCACGGCAACGACGAGCCGGAGGTTGGAACGGATGAATACGTCCTTCGCGCGCTCGCTCTCGGCGACCAGCGCCTCGAGCTCCTCACGCGTCGCTCCGCCGGCGTCGCTCTCCACCTCGCCGTCGAGGATCTGCTGGGCATAGACGCCCGCCTCGATCGTCTGGGAGAGTTCGACCTCCTTGGCGGCGTCGAGCAGCGGTGTGCGAGCGATCTCGTCCAGGTACATGCCGACCAGGTCGCGATCGGCGATCTCCCCGCCCACGGCGCGAACACTGCTTGCCCGGTCGGTCCCGCCGGTGGCGGCGGACGAACGACGGGCGACGGCACGGGTTGCCATGCGTGCTCCCTTGCTGAGTAGGTCGCGACACCCTTTCGGGTGCCCTGCATCCGATGGAAACAACGACTGGAATCCGGACAGAATTCCCACGGTGACCGCTCACTTTCGCGATCATGCAGTACCCTGTCCGCCCCTACGTCAGGACAGATGTCACAGATACCCGCAGAAGTACTGGTCAGACCCAGCTCCGCGGCCGATCTCGAGACGCTGGCGGATATCCGCGACCACTACGCCCGTGAGACGGCTCTCACATGCGGTACGCAACCCTTACCGGCATGCGCGCCGGCCCTGGTTTCACCCCCGCCGTCCGGAAGACGGACCGCACCGCCTCCTGGTTGCTCGGAACGCGTGTGCCCCTCGCGGCGCGTCCGCAGTCCTCGGCTGTGCCACCAACAGCCCTCACCGCCCCTACCGCCCCCACCGCCGCTAGGCGGCGTACCGCTCCTCGGCCGAGGTGAGCGCCTGCCGCGCACGACGCGAGGGGCCACGGTGTCGGCGCATCTGCGCGAGACGCTGTTCGCGACCCCGCCCGACGAGGACGTCCACAGCGCCTGCGCCATGATCGAGCAGGCGGACGAGGCGCCGGTTCGGCTGCACCACGCGTCCGGCTTCCACCACGTCGGTGGGTACACGCGGGTGGTACGGGAGGCGGATGGCCGCCGAAGCGGACGGGATGGTCAGCCGAACTGGATCGAACGCTTCGCCAGACCCATCCAGAAGCCCTCGATGACACTGCGGCCCTGGTCGAGTTCACCCTCGGCCGCGCCCAGCGTGACGAACAGCGGGGCGAAGTGCTCGGTGCGGGGATGAGCCAGCCTGCCGGCCGGCGAGGTGTGCTCGAAGTCCAGCAGGGAGTCGATGTCCTGTGCCCGCAGGGCCTGGTTCCCCCAGTCGTCGAACTCCGCGGACCAGCCGGGAGTCCCGCCGCCGGGGTGGCGGAGCGCGGCCAGGTTGTGCGTGAAGAAGCCGCTGCCGACGATGAGCACTCCTTCGTCGCGGAGCGGGGCGAGCTTGCGCCCCACGTCCATCAGCTTCCGCGGGTCGAGCGTCGGCATGGAGACCTGGAGCACCGGGATGTCCGCGGCGGGGAACATCTCGACCAGGGGGACGTAGGCCCCGTGGTCGAGGCCGCGGTCGGGGAGGTCCTGGACGGGGGTGCCCGCGCCTCGCAGGAGCTTGCGGACGTCCTCCGCGAGCCGCGGGGCCCCCGGAGCGGCGTAGCGCACCTGGTAGTAGTGCTCGGGAAAGCCCCAGAAGTCGTACACGAGCGGCACCGGCACGGTGGCACCGAGTGCGAGCGGGGCCTCCTCCCAGTGGGCGGAGACCATCAGGATCGCCTTGGGGCGGGGCAGACCCGCCGACCAGGCGGCGAGTTCGCCGGGCCAGACGGGGTCGTCGGCGAGGGGCGGGGCCCCGTGGGACAGGTAGAGGGCCGGCATGCGCTCGGAGACGAGGGTCATGGCTCTCCCATTCCTCTGCCGATCAAGGTAAGTGTTCTCTACAGACACCGGTAGCGGCCTGCATCGACAGCCCAGGGATTCGGCAGATCATTTGTTTTAATGTTCAAGCTCCTACTACCGGAGACCTTAGCTCTATCTAGTTCAACTTTCAAGAAAAGGTCGTACAGTGGAGTACATGACCACGGCATCCACCGGCGGGCCCCGATGGCTCACCGACGAAGAGCAGCGCGTCTGGCAGGCGTACCTGCACGCCACGACGCTCATGGAGGATCACCTCGACCGCCAGTTGCAGCGCGACGCGGGCATGCCGCACATCTACTACGGGCTGCTCGTCCAGTTGTCCCAGGCTCCCCGGCGGCAGAAGCGGATGACCGCGCTGGCCAGGGACGCCAAGATCACCCGCTCCCGGCTCTCGCACGCCGTCGCCCGCCTGGAGAAGAGCGGCTGGGTCCGCCGCGAGGAGTGCCCCTCCGACAAGAGGGGCCAGAACGCGGTCCTCACCGACGAGGGGTTCGAGATGCTCGCACGGTCCGCGCCCGGACACGTCGAAGCCGTACGCCAGGCGATGTTCGCCCGGCTGACGCCCGGACAGGTGCGGAGCCTGGGCGAGATCATGCAGGTCATCGCCGCGGGGTTGCAGCCGGAGGACACGGACGCGGATCTGCCCTGGCTCCGCTGAGCGGAGCCAGGGCAGATCGCGTGAGGGCCGTCGGGCTCGGCGCCCGTCGAGGCTGGGGCGCGTGCGCCCGACGCCTGTCGCGCTCGGGCGGCCGTCGGGCTCGGGCGGCCGTCACGCCTGGGTGGCCATCACGCCGGACGCCCGTCAGGCCCGGGTGGTGCCCGTCAACGGTTCAGTGAGCGATGACCGGGATCTTGAACTCGTCCTCGACGCCGTCGATGACGTCCCCGGAGCCGTCGGAGCTGCCGGCCGGTCCGGTGCCCGGTCGCCCGGTGTTGATGAGCGTCGCCGCGATCACGGAAGCGGCGACGAGGATGCCGACCGCCCACCAGATCGCACTGGCGAAGCCACTGACCATGGCCTGGAGCTGCAGCAGCCTCGCATCGGTGGCGCCCGCGGCGTGGTCGGCGATGTAGGCGGTCGTGGCGCCGGCGGCGATGGTGTTGAGCAGCGCCGTACCGATGGCGCCGCCGACCTGCTGCGAGGTGTTCACCATCGCGGAGGCGACCCCCGCGTCACGCGGCTCGATCCCGTGCGTGGCCAGCGACATGGCCGGCATGAACGCCGTGCCCATGCCGAGGCCCAGCAGCAGCTGTCCCGGCAGGATGACGCTCGCGTACGAGGTGTCGACCTCCAGCTGCGTCAGGAGCAGCATGCCGATCGCGGCCACCAGGAAGCCGGGCCCCATGAGCAGCCGCGGCGGAACCCGGGTCATCAGCCGGGCGCCGATCTGGGTGGATCCGGTGATCATGCCCGCGATCATCGGGAGGAACGCGAAACCGGTCTTGACCGGCGAGTAGCCCTTGGCGACCTGGAGGTAGTAGGTCAGGAAGAGGAAGAGTCCGAACATCGCGATGATGGCGAGACCCAGCGAGAGGTAGACGCCCCCTCGGTTGCGCTCGGTCAGGACGCGGAGCGGGAGCAGCGGCGAGGCGACGCGTGACTCGGTGACGACGAAGGCCAGGAGCAGCACGGCGGCGGCGACGAACATGCCCACGGTCAGGGTGTCCGACCAGCCGGCCGACTCGGCGCGGGTGAAGCCGTAGACCAGTGCGACCAGTCCGAGCGTGGACAGGACGACGCCGGGCACGTCGAGCGGCGAGCGGTTGCGGCCACCGGCCGGCTCACGGATGACGAAGTAGGCGCCCGCGGCCGCGACGATCGCGAACGGGATGTTCACGAAGAACGTCCAGCGCCAGTTCAGGTACTCGGTGAGGAAGCCGCCCAGGATCAGGCCGACGGCGCCACCGCCACCGGCGATTGCACCGTAGATGCCGAAGGCCTTGGCCCGCTCCTTGGCGTCGGTGAACATCACCGCGAGCAGCGACAGGGCGGCCGGCGCGAGCAGCGCGCCGAAGGCGCCCTGCAGAGCCCGGGAGCCGAACATCATCGCTTCGCCCTGCGCCGCACCGCCGAGTGCGGAGGCGGCGGCGAAGCCGAGCAGGCCGACCACGAAGGTGCGCTTACGGCCCCAGAGGTCCGCGATGCGTCCGCCGAAGAGCAGAAGACCGCCGAAAGCGAGTGCGTAGGCGGTGATGACCCACTGCTTGTTGCCCTCGGAGATACCGAGGTCCGTCTGGGCCGAGGGCAGGGCGATGTTCACGATGGTCGCGTCGAGCACGACCATCAGCTGGGCGAGGGCTATGAAGGCCAGTGCCTTCCAGCGACTGGGGTCCGGAAGCCGGGTCTCGGCTGTTTTCGACATGGGAGTAGCCACCTAAGGGCGCGCGTGGGCGTGAAGAGCCGTGAGGGTCGGGAAGAGTGGGAGTGGTCGTGAGCTCGGCGTCGGCGACGAGTCGGCGGATCGGCACTGCTCGGGGCCGTGCCGGCACAGGGCGTGCTGGTTCGGCCCCTGAACTGTCGGTCGGTCCGGGAATGGGTCCGGTCTGGTGCCTGTCGGGATTCTGTCGGCCGTCGGGACCGTGGTCTGTTGGGTTGCCGGTGCGGCGGGTCAGTGCCCGCGGCGCAGAACCTCCAAGGTCGCCGCCGATCCGGGCAGCTCGGAGCGGGCCGGAGCTTCCAGGCCGTCCAGGAAGAGCTGCAGGTGACGGTGGGTGAATTGGTCGATGTCCGGACAGGCGATGCCGGGCAGCGGCCGGGTGAGCTGGGAGAGGGCGACGAGTACGTCACCGACGGCGATGTCGGTGCGCAGGCGCCCGGCGGACATGGCGCGCTCCACGAGCCCTTCGACGGCCTCTTCGAGGCGTCGGCGCTCGGCGAGCAGTTCGGGGTGGTCCTTGTCGAATCCGCCCGTCAGCATCGGGCACAGAGCACCGATCCGCTCGTCGGCCGCCGCGTGCACGAAGCGGCTGAGAGCGGCGAAGGGATCGGACTCGGCCGCGACGGCTTCCTCCGCACGGTCGGTGGTGCGTGAGGTGACCGCGAGCACGACCTCGTGGGTCAGGGCGGCCCGGTCGGGGAAGTTCCGGTACAGCGTGGCGTTGCCGACTCCCGCCCGGCGGGCGACCTCGTCGAGCGGGACGTCCGGTCCGAACTCGACGAACATCTCGCGGGCGGCCGACACGATCCGCTCCCGGTTGCGCAGTGCGTCGGCCCGGGGGCGGGTCGTGCGGCCCTGCGCGGCACAGGCGGCGGTGTCGGTGACGGTTTCCACGACTGCGACCTTTCCTGGCGACGAACGAATGGGGATACCCCGGCGATACAACCGGGGACACCTTCCCCGTTTAGCGGGGACACAGGTGCAAACGGGGAAGGTGTCCCCGGTTATTTCCCCACCTTATGTGACGTGGCTCACAGCGCCTGGTCGGCAGAACCCCTCCATCGGGTGCACCCGACGAGCGGTCCCCCACCACCCGGCACAGGCTGATCGCCAGAGCGCAGTCAGGGCCGGCCGGCTGCCGTGGACCGAAGGCGATGCCCTATGCAGCAGCCCCGCCAACGGATACGCGGATGCCGTCGCCCCCTCGCACTCGCCGGGGCGACGGCCCTGGTCATCGCGACCATGGCCTCGGCCAGCTCCACGCTGCACATCCCCGGCCGCGCCGCCGCGGGCCCGGTGGCCGCACCCCGGGGAACAGGCCTCGGTCCGTGCCGGATCGCCGCGACCTTGGGCGTGCAGATGACGGAGGGCATGCCGACACCCCCGGGATACGCGCGCTCGACCGGCCGGCTCAAAGCCCTCAACCTGATGATCGACTTCCCGGACGCCGAGGCGACCGAACCGGCGGCCGACCGGCTCGCCGAATTCTTCCCGCAGACCGCCGAGTGGTTCCGCACCAGCTCCTACGGCCGTCTCATCTACGAACCCCAGGCACCCCTGAAGGACTGGCTGCGGATGCCGCTGCCGTTCTCCGAGTACGGGATAGAACGCGGTTCGCCGTATGAACCCGGCTACCGCAAGCTCGTCAAGGACCTCGTGCGGGTCGCCGACCCGAAGGTCGACTTCGGGGCGTACGACCTCGTCAACGTGCTGGTCACCCCGAACGCGGGACCTTCGGCGCTCGACACGGTGCTGTCCGTGACGTTCTCCGGCAACGACGACGCCCCGTTCGCCGACGGGGTTCCGCTCGCCAACACGTCCTTCGTCTACAGCCGCCAGGACGACGGCTCCGGGTCGTACGCGGAAACCGGATACCGCGTCCTGCCGCACGAGAACGGCCACGTCTTCGGACTGCCCGACCTCTACACCATGGAGGGCGGCGGCTCCGTGGGGCACTGGGACATCATGTCCGAGGACTGGGGGGCCAACAACGACCTCCTGGGCTGGCACAAGTGGAAGCTCGGCTGGCTCGACAACGACCAGGTCAGCTGCGCCGCAGCTACGGGCACCACTGAGCACACGATCGGCCCACTGGCCACGGCGGGCGGCCCGAAACTGGCCTTCGTGCCGCTGAGCGCCCAGTCGGGCTACGCGGTGGAGGTACGGACCGCCGCGGGGAACGACGACGCGATATGCCGGCCCGGGGTCCTCATCTACAAGGTGAGTTCGGACGTCGACACCGGCCAGGGGCCGATATCCGTCGCGGACAGCACCGAGGACAGCGGCGGCTGCACCCGGCGGCCCAACGTCCACGCCGAACTCTCGGACGCGCCGTTCGAACCAGGAGAGACGTTCACCGACCGGTCCAGCGGCATACGCATATCCGTCCTCTCGAAGGACGACGCCGGGGACTACCGGATCAGGATCACCCGGCCGTGACCGCTATCGGCCCCCGCCGTCCCAGTCGTGCTCCCGCAGCGTTCTCCGCAACTCCTGCTTGAGGACCTTGCCCGCCGGATTACGGGGCAGCGGCTCAGGCGTGAGGAGTACACGGGACGGGACCTTGAACGCGGCCAGAGCACCACCCACCCTCGCCCGCAACTCGTCCACCGTGACCTCGGCGCCCGGCCGCAGCGTCACCACGGCCGCGACCTCCTCCCCCAGGACCGGATGCGGAACGCCGAGCACCGCCGCGTCCTCCACGTCCGGGTGCTCGTGCAGGGCGGCCTCGACCTCCGCGCTGTAGACGTTCTCGCCACCCCTGATCACCACGTCCTTGATCCGGTCGAGGACGGTGACACGGCCTGCGCGCACGACAGCCAGATCCCCCGTGCGGAACCACCCTTCGGTGAAGGCCTCCGCCGTGGCCACCTCATCGCGCCAGTAGCCCCGCACCAGGGACTGCCCCCGCAGCCACAACTCGCCGGCCCGTCCCTCCGGGAGGGCCTCCCCGCCCGCACCGGCGATCCGCACCTCCGTGACCGGCGTCGGGACACCGACGGACTCCGGCTGTGCCCGGTAATCGGTGCCGACGTTGGCCAGGACACCGCCGCTGGTCTCGGTCAGGCCGTAGCCGTTGCGCGGTTCGATCCGATCACCGTGCCGGGCGGTGAGATGGGCGACGAGACGCGGTGGAGCGGCCGCACCACCCGTACTCAGCATCCGCAGGGTGTCCAGACCGTCCCCCGCCCGCTCCGCCGCGGCGAGCAACTCGAGCGCTGTGGTGGGCACCCCGGCGAAGTGGGTGATGTGATGCTCACGGATCAGCCTCAGAGCCTCATCGGCCTCCCACTTCCGCATCAGGACGAGCGTGCCCCCCGCCGCCATGGCCCCGTAGAGGCTGGTGAACGCCGCTACGTGGAAGAACGGGTAGGTCATCAGCGTGACCGGCGCCTGTCCCTGACCGGGAACGGCCCCCCGGCCGAGTGCCGAAACCGCCGCCTGGAAGCGCGGATTCAGGGCTGCGCCCGCCTGCGCCAACTGCGTGGCCACCGCCCCCTTGGGCCGCCCGGTGGTGCCGGAGGTGTAGATGATCGTCGCATCGTCCTCCGGCCGGATCTCCACCTCGGGAGGCGCTCCCAGTGGATCGGGCTCCGGGAGGTCCCCGTACCACTCGGCTCGGGCGGGAAGGGGGCCTCCCCATGACGCCGCTCCCCCGCGCCGGCCTTCCAGGTGCCCGGCTGCCGCACCCCGGCCGCCGGGAGCCTGATCCCCGAAGACAACGAAGCGTGCACCGGCACCCTCGCCCCAGGCAGCCACTTTCGGCAACTGGTCCTCGTCGACCAGCAGCACCCTGGGCTCGCAGTCGTCCAGGGCGTGACCGAACTCGGCTGCCGTCCACCAGGTGTTGAGCGGGACGGCGACCAGACCCGCCAACTGGGCCGCCCAGAAGGCGATCTGCCACTCGGGACGATTGCGCATGGCCACCACAGCCCGGTCGCCCGGCCGTAGGCCGTAGACCTGGCTGAACCGACGCGCCAGCGCGGAGGCGGCGGCGAAGAACTGCCGATAGGACCAGACGCCCTGGCGGGCGACGAGGAACGGCTGGTCCCCGAACGCCCAGGTGGTCTCCACGAACTCGCGGAGCGTACGCGGGCCGTCCGCGTAGACGAGCGGACCGTGGTCGGCGCGGACCACGGCGAACGGGGCACCGGGAGCGGTCAGCCTCGCCGAGATACGTTCCAGGGCCGTCGGGTCGCCTGGGTCCCCGGGGCGGGGGACTGCGGAGTCCGGCGACGGGGAGGAAGGCGAGGGGCGGGACGATGGGGAACCACTGCGGTCGGTGTGCGGCACGGACGACCTCCCAAGCACTGTCTCAGCAAGCTGGCGACGCTATGCCCGCACCCGGCCACGGTCAAGAAGTGTCCCCGTCGCCATCCGCTCAGCATCATGCGACCCAGCATCGCGGACCCCACAGCCCCCTCGGGTGGGAAGCCGACATCACCCTTGGGTCAGGCGTTGTCCTTGGCCCCGGGGATCTCCTTCACCGCGTCGACGACGGCTCGCTGCGTGATCGCCGTGTGCCCGGTGACCGTCCCTGCTTTGATCCCCTCCGCGTCCCGCGTCCGCACCGTACGCTCGCCCAGGTAGCTGAAGGTCTTCGGGTCGAAGATCCACTCAGTACGATCGCCGGACGTCTCGTCCGTCCGCGCTATGGCGATCCCGTGCCGGCCGACCGCATCCGTCGTGTCCTCGACCACCACCACACCCGGGATCTTCGCAGCGGCCCGGTAGAGCGCGGACGCCAACTCCGCCGGCATCACCTGCTCCATGACCAGGTCACCGATCGTCGTGAACGCCTGCTGATCAGGGCCGTTTCCCTGCCCTGCCGTCTCCTTGTAGATCTTCCGCAGCAGCTGGTCGGGGTCGGTGGTCAGCGTCTTGAGGTAGTCGTAGCTGGGCGCCCCGATGCTTGGTCTCGCCGGATTGTCCGGGTTGTCGTCAAGGGTCAGCCCCTCCTGTGTCGTGGTGTCGTTGCCCGGCTCGATCAGCCAGCCCTTGCGGCCGTCCGGCGACAACCAGACCTGGCGGGGGTGCAGCTTCTGCACATAGGTCTCGTTCCTGCCGGTGTCGGCGTTCTCCGAGGTCGACAGCCAGGAGACCTGGCTCTTGATGTAGATGAACTGACCAGGCCGAGGCTCCGGGAGCTTCTCCCGCACCGCGGCGCCGGAGATCTGCGCGACCGTGCTGCTGAGACCTTCCGTGGTGCCCTGCGCCACCTGGACGACCGATGCGGGCACGGCTCCCTTCGGTGGCCCGGCCAGGTCACCGCTCTCCTGCCCGGCCAACCGAACGGCGCCGGCCGCTCCGGCCAGCACGGCGACCGCGACAGCAGCCGCGACCAACGCGGCCCGCCGGCCGACACGGCCCGGCCGCTCGGGCGGCGGGACGGACCCTCCGGACGGGGCCCGCCGGCGCTCGTCCGCCGTGCCCCGCGCCTGGGCTTGCTGGATCTCGTACATCAGGTGCTCCTCGATCCTGGTCAGACGGCCGTGGGACAGCACCGGATCGCCCGGCGCCGGCAGCAGCTCCGCCAGCTCCGCGTGGTCGAGCGGCTCCGAGGGCCGCCGCCAAGGGGTGCGATTCATCGGTTTCTCTCCTCGTTCGACCGGACCGCGACTACGCGGCCACCCTGTACTTGTCCGACCACCCCGACCGGTTCCGCCTTTCTCCGTCGACGACGCAGCTCCCCGTCCGTGAGCTTGCGCAACCGGGTCCTCGCCCTCGACAACCGGGAGCGCACCGTGCCGACCGGTACCCCGAACGCGTCGGCTGCCTCCGCGTATCCGAGTCCGGACCAGACACACAGCGCGAAGACCTCACGCTCACCACGGCGCAACTGCCCCAAGGCCGCCCTGGCCGCCGCCAGTTCCTCCGAGTCGGTGATACGTCCGACCAGCTCGTCCGCGAAATCGGGCAGCACGTCGCGCAGTGGGACCCTGGCCAGCGCCTTCTCATGCCTACGAGCGGCACGTCCGGTGTTCCGCAGCACGTTGACCGCGATACCCATCAGCCATGGCCGCGGGCTGTCGCCTTCGTCCCGCAGCCTCTCGCGCAGGCGCCAGGCCTCCAGGAAGGTCAACGACACGATGTCCTCAGCCGCAGCCCAGTCCCCGGTCGTCCGGACGGCATGCCGGTAGACGAGCTGGGCATGGTCACGGAACAACTCCCGGAAGGCTTCCGGGTCCCCCGCGCGGATGCGGGCATGCATCGAGTAGTTCACCTTCTGACTTGTCCGCACACCTCAGCCCGTTGCTGTGATGCGCGTCACATTGTCTGCCCGTCGGCCGTGGGCCGCCCGTTGCCCACGCCGAGCCCTCCCTGCCCCCGGGCCCCACCCGAGGCGATCCGGTACCCTGTCGTTGGCCACACAGCCACGGACCGGCACTCGGCAGGACCCTTCCTCACGGAACTCAGTCGAGAACCCTCCAGCACTGATGTGACCAGGGCGTTTGTCCAGCAGATCCGAAGATCGCCACACTGTATCGACGGATCCGCTCGTCACGGGCCCGCCCCGCCTTCGTAGCTCAGGGGATAGAGCACCGCTCTCCTAAAGCGGGTGTCGCAGGTTCGAATCCTGCCGGGGGCACCAGGGAAAAGGCCCGGACCGATCAAGGTCCGGGCCTTTTTGACGGCACCATTTGACGGCAGCCGTGCCTCAGGCGCCCGGCAGACGGCGCTTGAGCAGGCGGTCCATGTGGCTGATCGCCTCACGCTGAATGTCGTGGACGACGTGGGTGTAGACGTCCATCGTGATGCTGATCTGGCTGTGGCCGAGGATTTCCATGATGACCCTCGGCGCGACACCGGCCGCCGTCAGCAGCGTCGCGCAGCCGTGCCGGGCATCGTGCAGCCGGACCACCCGCAGACCGGCACCGGCTGCCACCCGCGTGAACGAGCGGTAGACGTTGCGGGGCTCCACCGGCCGGCCGTTCCTCGTGGCGAAGATGTAGCCGCCCTCGGACCATGTGACGCCCGTATCGGCGAAAGTCTCCCGCTGCTTCAGCCGGTGCCAGCGCAGCGGTGCGACGCACAGGGCGGGCATCGGCACGACCCTGCGGCGCCTGCTCTTGGGGTCGTCGTCATAGAGCGTGCCCCGGCGGCGCTGGGTCTGGTGGCGGACGTGCAGCACCCGGTTGTCCAGGTCCACGTCCGTCCAGCGCAGGCCCACTAGTTCACCGCGCCGCAGCCCCATGCAGATGGCCAGCATGAACGCGGCATACAGCGGGTCGCTGCGCGCGGCTTCCAGGAAGGACAGGGTCTCCTTCAGTGACCACGGGCTGATCTCGCGCTGCTTCACGCGGGGCGGCTCCACCAGGGAGGCGACGTTGCGCGTGATCAGTTCCTCGCGGACCGCCGCCGTGAGCGCCGTACGCAGCACCCGATGGGCTTCCTTCGCGGTGGCCGCTGTCTGAGCGGCCTGCACCCGGGCGATGAAGCGGCGCACGTCGGCGACGCTCAGCGTCTCCAGCCGCTTGGTGCCGAGCATGGGGATCAGGTAGAGGCGGACGTGCGCCTCGTACTTGTCCAGAGTGCTGAGCTTGCGACGCGACTGGACGTAGTGCTCCAGCCAGTAGGGCAGCCACTCGGACAGCTTGGCCGACCTGGTGGGGGTCGGGATGCCCTGCCGGTCGCGCAGGACCAACTCCTGCCGCTTGGTGTCGCACTCCTCCCATGTGCCGCCGTAGACGGTCTTGCGCTTGCGTGTGCCGTCCGGCTGGGGCACGTAGACGCGGGCTTCGTACCGCCCGTCCTTTCGCTGCCAGATACTGCCGGCGCCGTTCGGGTTCCTCTTCTTCGGGGCCATCAGGCGGCTTCCTCCAGCTTGGCTTCCATGAACGTGCGGAGAGATTCGGCGGGGATACGGCGGGCTCGGCCGATGGTGATGCTCGCCAGCTCTCGCGAGCGGATGAGGTCGTAGACCTTGAAGCGGCTGAGACCCAAGGCCTCCATGACTTCGGGAACCTTGAGTGCTCGATGGGTGGTGGGCAGGGCAGAACTCACGGCGGCCTCCAAGAGAGCGGCGTGTGCTGTGTGCGTTCCGAGGGGCGCGGCTGTCCTAGGTGCGGATTTCTGCGTCACCGCGTCACCCGCGTCACCTGAGCCTTTGACCAGGGAGTTTGGGTGACGGAGCTAAGGAGGGGTGCGTCACCCGTGCGTCACCGCCTGCGTCACCGGGTGACGCAGGTGACGCAGGATGACGCAGAGTCGTCCGTCTGCGTCACCGCTGTTTCCGCAGCTCAGGAGCCGTTTTCTGTCTTTGGTGACGCAGGTGACGCAGACCTTCCCTACTTAGGAAAGAAGAAGGGGGTGTCTGTAGTAGTGGCGGTGATCCTTCAGGCGTGAGAAGGAGCCCTTCGGGCACGCCTTTGGCGCGGCGTTCCGCCGGACAAGCAAGAGGAGCACCCGGCGCGGCGTGCTCTTCTTGCTTGTCCGGGTGACCGGGCGGTGCGGGTCAGAACGCTGTCGCCTGCTCGGGCGGTGCTGGTGGGCTCTGGCGCCGCATTTCGAGGTAGCGGCCCGTTTTGGTGCGGCCCGAGTCGACGAGGACCCCTCGGGCGGCCAGGGTGGGTTGGAGGCGCTTGAGTCGGTCGGAGAGGACTTTGCCGGTGGTCGGCCAGCCCTTGGGCAGGGGCCGCAGTTCGTCGGCGCTGTAGACGCGGCTGAGGCAGTGCAGCCACTCGGTGGACGTCATCCGCTGCTCACCACCGGGTTCGATCGCGTCGGCGTGGAGGAGGACGGTCTGGGCGAGCAGGTCCCCTTCAATGACGTCGTCGTTGAGGTCGTCGAGGCTGGCCCGGTAGGCGGGGAGCGCCCGGAGGCTGGTGGCCGCGTCGAACTGAGCGCAGAGGTGGGCGAAGTCCGCCATCCGCAGATCGGTGGGCGTGTCAGCCTGAGCGGCACGGACCTTGACCGTGAGGTCCAGGAGTGAGCCGAGGATGACGGGCAGTGCCTCTGCGAACTCTGCCCACAGCTCGGCTTCGGTGCGCCTCACGGTGGGGCGCTCCAGGCGCAGGGGCAGGAGGCGTTCGGCGAGGTCGGGGCGGATGACGCCGACGTCGATGCCGGTCAGGAGCAAGGGGCGGCGGTAGCCGACGCGGAAGACGTCTCCGTCGGTGAACAGGGCGCGCTTCACGGACTCGGCTCCGGTGACGATGCAGCACATGGCGTCGGACAGGTCCGGCGTCATGTGGGAGAGGTTGTCCAGCGCAGTGACCCACCCCGCGGCTACGGCTGCGATGAGGTTTTCCTCGTCCTTCGGGGCCCGGCGCAGGTCGCCGGTCATGCCCTCGATGATCCGCACGAGCATCCGGCCGGCCGTGGACTTGCCCGCGCCCTGCGGGCCGGTGAGGAACGGGGCCGGGACGGGTACGGACGGCCCGAGGCAGCCGATCAGCCAGGCGAGAGCCAGGCACTCGGTTTCCGCGTTGGTGAAGTTGGTCAGCCGGAACAGGAGGTCGATGCCCTTGCCGTCGGTGTCCTTGGCAGGCAGGGGGAGTTCCCCGGTGAGCTGGGTGCGTCGCCAGCACACCTCGCGGGGGTCGGGCACGGTGATGTCCCAGCCGGTGGGGTGGATGCGGACGGACTGACCGTCGTTGCGGCCCAGGTCCAGCCACGTCGCTCCGTCGAAGCCAGGGGCCACGCGGATCTGCACGGGCTGGGTGGCCTCGGTCAGTGCCAGGGCTTCGATCAAGTCCAGTGCCTCCTTGAGTGCGGTCCCGTTGAACACGCCGCGCCCGTCCTTGAACAGGCCGACCATGAGTTCTTGGCGGTGGCTGCCCGTCGTGCCCTGCGAGCGGATCGGCCTGGCCACGGGGTGCCCGAGCTTCTGCGCGTAGACGGTGCCGTCAGCGGTGCGGAAGTACCGGAAGTGCGCCTGCGCGTAGTCGGTGATGACCTCGCGTGCAGGGCTCTTCTCGTCGTCAGCCATGTCACAGTCCCAACCTGGTCAAGGCGTTCGTCCACGCGTCGGTGCAGTGCCGGGGGCCCTCACCCTTGGCCTGCGCGGCGGCGAACAGACGCTCGATGTGGGCATCGGTCAGGCACCCGCACCGGCCATGGGCGGACAGCACCGCGAGGAAGGTCCGGTAGACGGTCGAGTGCACTGCGGAGGTGGCCTCGGTGATGCGCTGCTCGGCCATCGCGATGCCACGATCCAGATAGGTAGGTGTGCGGTGACGGCACTGCCCGCCCCCGGCCGGCGCGGACACGCCGACGGGGTGCGGTGCGGGCCGGACCGTGGAGGGTGCCTTGACGGTCAGGGCGCGTACGGCATCGGGGAGGGCGGTCATGGTGCCGGTGCCGGGGCCGAGCCATCGGGCGTAGGCCATGGACGACTTGATGTCCACGCCGGGCCGGACCGCGTTCGCGGACTGCATGGCACCGAGGTAGATCCAGTGCTCCCCACGGGTGGTGGGCACGATCCGAGTGGCGGGCAGGTTCTGGCGGGCCCATGTGATGGCGTCGGCGTCGTCGAGGTCCACGACGGTCAGCCGGGCGCCTGCCGGGTGGTAGGCGACGGCCTGAGCCTGCCGCCACGCCTCCGCCCACGGTGGAGAGGTGAGGGTGGCGGGGTCGGTCGTGGCTGCGGCCCAGCCGTGGCAGACGCCGGGGCAGTCACAGCTCCCGGCGTTCTTCATGGTGGGGCGCCCTCCGCACGTGTTGCCGGCGCATTGGGTGCAGTTGCCGAACGGGAGCTTGCCCGCCCGCAGCGGGAGCGCGGGAACGCCGACCGCCGCGAGGTCCAGGGCCGCGCGCAGGTGGGTACTCATGCAGCCACCTCCACCGGGCGGACAGCGGCGAGTAGGGCGCGGCCGATGTGCTCGGAGAAAGCGGGCGGGATGGCCTCGGTCAGCTCCTCGCGGACGTCGGTCCATGTGATGCCCATGGCCGTCTGCATCTCCGGCACGGTGGCCTTGCCGCCACCGGCGCCGTACGGGGCGACGTAGGGGCCGTCCCGGTAGACGCCGTGCCGGTAGCCCCGCACATAGCCCCGGTGCTTGGGGTGTTCGGGCTGCGGCATGCTCCAGCCGCCCAGCTCGAAGTTGCGGTGCCGCAGAACACCGAGATGGAACATCTCCCCGCACAGCCACACGTCTCGCCGGACCGGAGCTTTCCCGGTGGGCTGCTCGATGACGTACGGCAAGCCGGACGCGTCCAGCAGGGTGCGGAGTTCGGGGATGACCTGCACGTGGGTGCGGCCCCAGCCGCGTGAGGCGTTGGTGCCCACGGTGAGGGCACATCCGGCCTGGCAGGGCGGGGAGGTGTGCACTCCCGCGTACTGCTCAATCTCGCCGGACTTGATGAGGGCGGCGAGGTATTCGAGGGCGTCACCCTGGTGGAAGGTGAAGGGGTAGTTCGAGCGGTCGACGATGTCCACGCCGGTCACTTCGAACCCGGCGCGGTGGTAGCCCATGGCCGCGCCGCCGGCGCAAGAGAAGAGATCGAGTAAGCGGGGTCGGTGGCCGGGTACTCGCCGGATCGGGACAGGTTGAGTCATGCTGGATGTCTCCAGTTCTCTGTAGTGGCGTGCTGGACGAGGGCGGCCCCGGACTTTGGCGAGACGGGGGCCGCCCTTGGTCATGAGGCTTTCGGGCCGCCGGGGCGGCTAAGGGTGTGGGTGGTCGCGGTCGGGGGTCGGCTTCCGCTGAAGGTGTTCCAGCGGCCGGGTCCGCTTCCGCTAGTCGTCATGGGCCCGCTGCTGGTGGGCTTGGTGGGCTTGCCTCGGCTGTCGCTCATCTCGGCTTCCTGACCGTTCGCGCTGCGTTGCGGGAGGGCGCGGCGTTCCTCGGGGTGGTCAACCGTGGAAGCGGTTGCGCTTGAAGACGGCCTTACGGATGTTCACCGTCGTCGCGCCCTTGCTTTGGCTGGCGGTGAGGACCTGTACGGCGATGAAGCCACCGAAGATGACGGCGGCCAGGATGATGAGCTGCTGGACCAGGGCCGCGAGTGCGGCGATGAACGTGGTCAGCAGGACCAGCCCGCCGCAGACGGCACCGAACCCGATCCCACCGAGCGCGACGTTCACCGCCGTACGCGACACGAGCGGCTTGGCCGTGACCGGCTCGGGCTGACTGTGGTCGATGGCGTACCCGGTGATGACCCGCCCGTCGGGCAGCACGATCGACGTCACCGACGGCACCCCGGCAGGCTGCACCGGGACGACCGGAACGGCCGGGTAGGGCGCGATGGGGGTGGGCTGGTGGATGGTCACGGCCCGTTCGGTGGGGCGGTGGCCGGTGTTCTCGGGGAACATGCGGAATCCCTTCCTCTGCTGGTTCAGGGAGGCGGAAGCACCCCCTGCGGGAGGCGCTGTGAGGGGGCTTTAGGGGTGCTGAGCTGGGGTGACTCCCTGCCTCCCTGAACATCATTTGTGCAGGTCAGGCCCAGGGAGGCAGGTCAGGGAGGCGTTCAGGGAGTTCTCCCTGCCTCCCTGACCCGCCCGGGGTGCGCTCCCTGTAATCAGGAAGCGGAAGCGGAACCGTCGGTGTCCCGGTTCGCCAACGCTCGGGCGATGCGCTCACGCCCGACGACCATCCGCCCGTCCGACTTGTACGGCTCGGCCGCCGTGCCATCGAGGACGCGCTTCAGGTCGGCGTGCGTCCAGCTCCCGTAGCTGTCCTCGGACAGCACCGCGAGGCGCTGCAACACGTCTTGGGTCAGGACCCGATTCGTCTCGCCGATGACGGCCGCGATGTCGGCGAGCGGGTCGCGCACCTCGCCCTGCTCGATGACGTGCAGGGTGGTGACGCCGTCGCGCAGGGCGCGGGCCCGGGTGGCGATCTCCTTGGCCTGGTCGTCGTTGATGTAGTGGGTCCGCACGGTGATGGATGCCTGGCCGGCGGGAATCTCGATGCCGTCGGACGCGACGACGAGGGTCCCCTTGTCCAGGCCCTGCCGCAGCAGGTGCGGCGCCGCCCCGCCGTCGATGGCCTTGTCTCCCAGCGCCATCCGGGCCTGCGACTCCGTGCCGAGGACCAGCGAGGCGCGAGTGTGGGCGCCCTCTCGGACCAGCTTGGGAAGGTTCTGGTCCGTGGGGTCCTGCGTGCCCTGCCACAGCGTCACGTCGACTGCGCGCCCCTGGTTGTTGACCTTGCGCACCGCCATGAAGTAACGGGACGTCGCCTTCGACCCGCCGTACGGGCGCTTCTCGCTGTCGACGACCGGGCACATGAACGCGAGCTGCGCCTCGTCCACGATCCCGACCAGCGGTGCGAACTTCGTCCCGGGCGGTGCCTGGAGACGGCGCTCCATCTCCGCGACCAGGCCCTCCACCATCTCGGTGGCCTGGATGACGTGATCGTCGGTCGGCCCCTGGATGAGCACCGTGGCCAGGCCGTCGAACATGGCCCAGTCCCCGACGCCCTTGAGGTCCGCGATCCGGAACTCCACCGTGCGGTCCAGGGCCAGCCACAGGGCGAGGGCCCGGAGTGCTGCGGTCTTGCCCTGGTTGGACAGGCCGGTGATGAGCAGGTGACGCTGATACAGGCTCAGGGCGGCTGCGTCGCCGCGCAGGTCCTGGCCCCACGGCGCCTTGCCGGTCTTGTAGTCGGCCTTGCTGTCCGGGTCGGTGACCAGCGGAGACGGGCCGATCGGCTCGTCCAGCGCGCCACTGTCCGCGACCCACAGGCGGACCGTTCGGGCCGCCTCAGCGATGGTGATGAACACTTCGTGCTCGTGCCGGGACAGGTTCTCGGCGAGCTTGCGCCGCCGCTTCTGCACCTCGTCCGTGGAGACACCGGAAGGCAGGGTCACGTCGACTTCGACCCCGCATCCGGCGATCCGGATCGGGCCCAGCATGCTTGCGCCGGCGTCGCCCATCTCCTTGATGGCGTTCCGCAGCGGAGCGACACCGAGGTTCCGGAGCGCGAGGACGACGATGGACGGGGTGATCGGCTCACCCTCACCGGACCGCACGTTCGCGGGCAGTGCCCACTGGGGTGCGGCCTGCTGGTTCTTGCCCACTGCCCACAGGCCGAGCAAGACCGCCCACGGGCCGATGGTGACGAGGGGGCCCCAGGTCACGGTAATGATGAAGACGATCCAGCGGACCAGCTCGATCAGCGCCATGGTGGGGGCGCCGATGTCGGTCCAGTCCTTGTTGGCGACGGCAAGCATGATGCCCAGGAGCAAGAGACCACCCGCCCCGATGCCGAGACCGGCCGCGATGCCCTTGGCCGCGTCCATCGGCGCGGTGAGCAGGTCCATGCGGCGCCGGTGGCGTTCCTGGCGGAAGCGCTGCCCGCGCTCTTCCCACTCGGTGGCGGCCTCCATGTTCCCCGCGGCTTCCGCCGCACGAAGCATCCGCTCGTAGCGGGAGGCGGTACGGCCCTCCCACGTACGGCGGGCCACGATCCGCGTCCCGCCCAGCACGTACAGCCCGTGGCGGGCGGTCGCGCGGCACGCGGTCTTGGTGTGCTCGTGCGTGGCCACCGTGCGGATACCCCGTGCGGAGCGCACCCACAGGGGCACAGGCGCCTTCTCAGCGACCGGAGTTGTTACAGCGGCCACGTCCACCGGAGCGGGCTCTATGGGGGCGGGGGCGGTCTTTTCGAAGAGAGGAACGACGTTGTCGCTCATGACGGAACGACTCCTGACTGCCCCACAGTTGGGGCGAGGAAGTGTGGGGTGGGGGTCAGGCTGCGGCGGCGGGGACGAGACGGCCGGCGAGGTACTCGGAGCCGTACGCCTCCTTCTCCTCGGCCTCCAGGCAGCGTGCGTGCTCGCGGTCCCAGCGGCGCGACTGCTTCTCGACACCGAGGTCGTGGCGCAGACCGGCGACGAGCCGGTCCCGGACGCCCTTGCGGCTGGTCTGCATCGCGTGGACCAACTCGTGCACGAGCGTGATCGCGAACACCGCTTCGTTGGGGTGCTGGTCGACGTTGACGACGATCAACACCCCGCCGTCGGCGAGCGGGATGGACCGCCCGGCGACGTCCCGGGCGTACCGCTTCGCGTCCCGCAGCGCCCGGGCCTGCATCCTCTTGTCGGTGCATCCGGCGGTCTCCCACTCGGCTGCCGTGCTCACCTCGGCCAGGTTCCGCTCTCCGGTGAGGACGACCTGCACGTCAGGCATGCGGCCGGCCACGGACCGCTCGACGATCCGCACGGCCTCTTCACTCAGGCGCTTGGCAGTGCGCAGGGTGGATCCGTAGCCGAAGAGCTTGTGTGTGCTGACAGTCAGCTTCACTACGTCACTCCGATCGTTGCCGCAGGTCAGGCGGCGGGTTCGATGTCTGAGCAGGGCACGCACATGCCGAGCGAGCGCGGGATGCAGTACCCGACGTCGCGACGGCAGTTGGGGCAGGTCCGGCGGGCCCGCATGGCCGCTTCGAGAGCGACCATGCGAGCGGGCGTCATGGGCCGTACGGGCTTGGCACGGTCGACGCGGTAGAGGTAGGCGACCAGCGGGCCCCGCCGTCGACGGGGCCGCTCCAGCTGCGCGGCCACGTCCTGGCCACCGGGGCGCAGCCCGAGGGCTCGGAGCTGGCGGCGGGTGGCATAGCCGTCCGGGGCCAGGCGCCACCGGTAGACGGGAAGCGTGGCCATCAGGCCACCGCCTCATCCGGCCCGGTGGTCCGCTCAGCCCGCAGCGTCTCGCGCAGTACGCGGGCCTTGGCGGCGGAGGTGTGGACGGCCTTGCGGATACCCTCGGCCGTCAGGTCCCCGACCGGCCAGTCGACGGTAGCCGTCCGTGCCTCGTCGAGCAGTTCGTCTGCCGTGCGGACCGGTCGGGTCGACCGTGCGGCGTCCGGCACGCGTCCGGTCGCCGCACGCGGCCGGGTCGACTCGGCGGCCACCGCCCGTACCTGAACCGGCTCGACCCGCTTGACCAGGTCGACCGGCGCAGGAGCAGGAAGAGCGGGCCGAGCAACGACCGGGACGGCCGGGGCGGGGGTCGACTCTCCCAGGTCAGAGGTAGACCGATTTACGGTCGTCTCTGTGGCTTTCTCCGCATTCGCGGTGTCGACCGGTCGGTGGTGCAGGACCTTCGCCACGAGGTCTGAGCCGAAGTAGATCGACCCGACCGGCAGCGAGGTGGCGAGCAGCACCAGGGCCCAGTTGGCGGGGTCCCAGTCGGCCAGTCGGCCCCAGTCGGCCATCTGGCCGTGCAGCTCCGGGACAAGGCCGTGGACGTAGTTCAGGACCAGCGAAGCCAGGGTGTAGGCGGCCAGCACGCGCAGTGCGAACCGTCGTGCTTCGTCGGTCAGGACGAGCGTGGCGACCAGGGCCAGTGCCATCAGGCCGTCGACGACGAACGGGTAGAGCAGCGCGGCTGTGCCGTCCGCCCCGGTCGCACTCGCCACGTCCCGCAGCGCGTTCCACGAGACACGGAACGCCATCGCGACGACGACCACGAGAGCGGCGACCAGCAGTCCCTTGCCGAAGCGGTTCATTCCGCCTCACCTCCCGTGGCGTCCGGGGTGAGCGGCCGGACCGCGATGGCGGCCCACAGGTGGCGGGGGGCCGGGGAGGTGCGGGTGGCGTTCCACTCCCACTCGGGCCCGTCCGCGACGGCGTAGCCCAGGGCGGTCAGCGCTCGTACGCGCTCCTGCACCGTGGGCATCGGGGTCACGCGGCCGAAGTCGTGCATCGGCCACAAAATGCACGGGGCGTCGGTCAGGACGTAGAGAACCCAGGTGCCGGACGCCTGCGTGGCCATGCGGGCCTGTGGGAGGCTCGCCATCACGCCACCTCGTCAGCGGTCGCGTTCGCCAGCGCCCGGCGAGCCGCCAGCACCCGCCGGCGGGCCCGACGGACCCGGCGCTCGTCCACCTCGTTGGCCGGGTGGTCGATGGTCATGATCTGCGCGTCCAGCAACTCGACCTCCGCCAGGATCAGCGGCATCTCCCGGTCGATCGCGTCCAGCTCGGCAGCCGACGGCTCGATGTCGAGCGCCTCGGCCGTAACAAGGGCCTGAAGTGCAGCGATGGTCTTCATGGGTCGTTTTCTCCTCACAGTGGGACGGCCCGAACAGCGGCCCCGGTGTTCGAGCACCGGGGCCGCGCGCCGTCATGGTCGTTCGTGGGCTACGAGCGACCACGGCGACCCGGCACCGCAGCCCGCCGGAGAGGCGGGCCCGAATGCCGGGCACCGTGAGCGCTGGTGCTTCGGTTCTCCTGATGTCGCACGGCGCTGCTCGTTCCGGGGAGATCCGAGATCCCGGAAGTCGTCGCAGTTTCGAAGGTGTGCCGTGCGGTTCTTAGAGCCGATGGCGTTCCCCGGTCAGGGGGTGTGGGCCCCGGTGTGAAGGGGGCCGTTTCTCGGTCGGCTGGTCTCCACTCGCCTCGGCCGGAACGGTCACGGCCGTACTGACGCGGTGGATCACGCTGTGGAGTTGTCGTAGTCGCACCCGTCCGGGCACGCAATGCACGGAGCCAGCGGCTCCTGTACTCCTGCACTCATGTGCAGGAGTTACGTTCATCAGAATGCCCAACTCCTGTACATGAGTCAACCCGCCGCGATCGAATTCTGTGCGGCGGGTCACGATGGTGGGTCTTCCGTCAGTCCCCCGCCGGGATGCGGTAGTCGAGAACGAACTGGTCAGCGGCCATGATGGTGTCGCACACCTCCACTACGCGGCCTGCTTCAGATTCTGCGCTCCGAGTCAGATGGATGACCGGCGAGCCGGGGCTGAGAGTGAGCGCTCCGACCTCTTGCTTCGTGGCGAGTCGCGCACGAACCGTCTCCGTGAACTCTTTGAGCGTGTGTCCGTGGTCTTCCAAGCGGGCGTAGATGCCCCCGGGGCCCGGGTTTTCCGCGAGGAGTTCCGGAATGTCCTCGGCGATGTCCCACGGCAGATAGGACGTCGCCTCTTCGGTCGGTGTGCCGTTGCTGAAGTACAGGCGACGTCGAGCGAGGACCTTGGTGCCGGCAGCGATGTTCAATCGCTCCGCGATGTCCTCCGGAGCATCCGAAGGGCCGATGTACAGGACCGTGACGCCCGGTGTCTTACCGGCCTGCTCGCTCTCCGCGATGTATGCGGCCTTGCCAGCCCTGCGATGCGACCGACGGAAGCGATCCGAGGACTTCCGGCGTACCGGTGGCTGACTCTTCACGAACGAGCCCTTGCCGTGCAATGTGTCGATCAGGCCCGTAGGCCTTAGCTCTGCCACGGCCTTTCGGGCGGTGCCCTGGGACACGGAGTAGCGAGCCATCAGCTCTGACTCACTAGGCACCTTGCTGCCGGGGGCCAGCACTCCGGTCCTGATCTGCTGTGCGAGGTCTTCCGCGATCTGTAGGTACCGTGGCTTGCCAGAGTCCCTAGAGGCTGTAATCCCCATGTTCTTCGATTCTCCTATGCTCATATACATGAGTAACGCTACCCAGGAAGGTGCGTCAATGTCGCAGCACTCGGTGTCGGTAGCCGGCGTCGTCGTGCGGGAGGACGGCCGTGTCCTCGTGATTAGGCGAGCCGACAACGGTGCGTGGGAGGCGCCCGGTGGTGTCCTCGAACTGGACGAGCGTCCCGAGGACGGAGCCCGCAGGGAGGTTCTGGAAGAGACCGGAATCAAGGTCGACGCAGTGCGTCTCACTGGCGTGTACAAGAACATGGCCAGGGGGGTCGTGGCCCTGGTGTTCCTGTGCCGCCCGGTGGGAGGACAGGAGCGGACATCTGACGAGTCGACCGCCGTGCGTTGGTTCGATCGTGGAGAGGTAGAGGCCCACATGGTCGAGGCGTACGCGGTCCGCGTGCTTGACGCCCTCGACAGCCAAACCCCCCCGGTGCGTGCCCATGACGGACGACGGGTGCTCGGCGGGTTGGCCAGTCCGTGACTCTGGCGGTATCGGAAGCCTGCCTATCCTCCCTGCCTCGGGCGTAGTGTTCGAGGATGGCCATGGGAGACCGGCAGCGCCGCGACGGGGCTGCGAAACGCGTCCAGTTGACCAGCGGCGATCACGGCGGCCCGAAGGACAAGAAGGCCCGTAAGCCGCGAGCGGCGAAGCCTGATGGGGCTCAACGGAGGGCTGCCGCTGCGAGGGAGTGGAAGAGGTTGTTCGCGCGCCTGGATGAGGTACAGCAACGAGAAGCCCGGCGACAAGAGCGCCCGAAGTAAGGCAACTTCCCTCCTAGTGTCGCCGGGTGATGACGGCAGTGGTTGACGGCAACGTCCCCGCATGACTGCGTATCCCAGAGGGCTCGGGCAGCAGTGCGTGCCGGTACGAGAGCCCGCGAAGCCACGGCTGCACACTCGGTCGGTCGAACTCCTAAAGCGGGTGTCGCAGGTTCGAATCCTGCCGGGGGCACCAGTGCAGAAGGGGCCCACCTCCGCATTCTCGGAGGTGGGCCCCTTCTGACATCCACGTCCGACATCAACGCGGGCCCCTGTGCGGCCGCCTCATCTCCGTATCGCCGGTGAATGAACTACGGCGGCGGCTCGCGGAGCGCGTGTGGGAGCCAGGAGAGCGCCTGCCCTCCCGCACCCAGATCGGCCAGGAGCGCGGCGTTGGCGAGGACATCGTCCGCAGGGCTCAGGAGCTGCTGATCTCCCGGGAGCCGTACGACCCCGCCGGCACCCTCGTCGTCCTCCCCGAGGGCGGGCCGTACGCTGAGCATGCGTTGTGAGCCACATGGCCGCGATCGGCACGACGGTCAGCCGCGCCGTGGAGCACCCGGACCCGAGGCAGGCGACCGCCGAAGAGGCGTCTTCGCTCGGCGTCCAGGAGGCTGCTTGGGTCACGCGCATCCGGCGGACGCATGACAGCGACGACGGTCGCCCCGCGGAGGCCGGGGACATCGTGGTGCCCTCGGCTCACTGCGAGATCGCCTACGGGGCTCCGATCAGCTACGGGTCTCCGATCAGCCGATGACAACTGCGCCATGCGTGAAGGGAGAGGTGGATGGGTCGCCGCAGAGGTACGCGTAAGGACACCGCAGTCGTGACCGCGACGGTGCGTGAGTGGAGCGACGAGGAGGGCTGGGGCGTCCTCGACTCGCCCGAGACTCGCGGAGGATGCTTCGGCCACTACGCCGAGATCCAGGCGCCCGGCTTCCGCACGCTGTCGCCCGGGCAACTGGTCGATCTCACCTGGGAAGCGCCCGGCTTCAAGCAGGACGGGTACGACTACCGGGCGGTGAGCATCGTTCCCCGGTCCGCCTGACGTTCACGGCTGGCATCGGCAAGATCGGACGTCGGCAGCCAGCCAGGCCCTCGGACGACCTTCGGATCAGCCGACGACAGCACCAGGGGCGGGCGCGGGTCGAACTCCTGAAGCGGTGCTCACCCTCTGCACCGCTCAGGACGAGGGTGTGAAGCCGGCTGACTGGTCGAGGTGAAACGCGGAGCCCGGAGCCGTCGGGGTCCAGCCCTCACGCAGGGCAAGCCGAACAGCCGCGGCGACACCGGATGGCACTACAGGCTCAGCCGCGCGACCGAGCCAGTTGTTCGGATGAGGCTGGTCGGTGGTGACCACGAGTGGCATACCTGGGTTATCCGCGTGCTCGACCGCGAACGTGCACGGCGACCACGTGAGGCCCTGAAAGTACGTCGGTCTGCCTCGCAGCCGCCAGCGGTAGACGACCCCGTCGACGACGATCCGTCGTGATCCCTTGCGGACCAGCGCCATCACTCCCCCTTCAACAGCGACGGTGCCGGCGGGCCAGGCCCGCCATCCGTCTGTCTCGGTTTCCGTGGCATTCAGCGGCGTTCACGGCCGTTCGGGCAGGACCGAAGCCGGTGGCCGCGCCCTGGTGCTTGCCGACGGCGACCCGGTCGCTCTCCTCCTCGCCTGTCGCATATTGCCTCGCTGGACGGCCACCGCCTCCGTATGGTCTGCGCCGGGACGAGGTCGGACAACGGCACGGGCTGTGCGGGGAGCTGGGGGACGGTGAGCAGGAGACGCTACGTGGCCAGGGGGGGTGCCGGGGGGCTACCGCGTCTGGGACAACCGAGGCCGTCGATGGTGGGGCGATCTCTACGAGTTCTGCCCGGACGGCCTCCTGGCCGAGCTGAACGGTCAGGCGGACCCGGCTCGGATCACCACGTTGATGAAGCACTACCGGGCGCGGAAGCGGTAGGCGCCACCGATTCGCGGACGACGACGGCGGGCACCGAAGCGCACCGGATCGAGCGGCGAACCGCGGTGAACGCAACGGGCCCCGGCGACACCTCGACTCAACCGTTCACACAGGTCAGCACCAGAACTAGTCGCAGACGCTCACAGCTTCCCAGGCTGATACTGCCAACGGAGCCATCGAGTCACGGAGTCACGGAGTCAGCAGGGCATGAAGCCTTGCCCCGTGCCCTCGCAAGGCAGAACCAGCTGGATCTCAGGTAGAACCGGCCGGCTTCCAGGCGGCCCACTGATCGCGCACTACGAGCGCGCCCCGACGGCGACGGCCCGGTCGGATGAGCAGCGACACCCGCATCCCCTATGTCCTGCGTCACACCGCAGGCGCGGGAACTCGCGCGCCTCTCGCACCGACTCCTGTACGTGCACCTCACCGTCCCCACCGGTCCACGCATGAGGAAGAGTCGATGACCGAGACCACGCCTGCCGCGTCACCGCCGCTCCGGCGACGCACGACCGAAGAGCCCTCCGTCGAGAAGACCGTCGACGAGAGCGCGTCCGCCGAAAGCACGCCCGTCGAAGACACCTCCGTCGAGGCGGCCGCCACCCGACAGAACGGCACCGACCGGGCCGCCGCCCAACAGACCGTTTGGGAAGAGGACTTCGCCACACCCGCGCCGAGAAGCGGCGGGGGTGCCTGGAGTGGGCTGCGGCCCCTCCTGCTGCGCCTGCACTTCTACGCGGGCGTCCTCATCGGGCCGTTCCTGCTCGTCGCCGCCGTGACCGGGCTGCTCTACACGGCGACCCCGCAGATCGAGTCCGTCCTCTACCACCACGAGCTGAAGGTCACGCCGCACGGCGATCCCAAGCCGCTCGCCGTCCAGGTGAACTCCGCCCGCGAGGCGGTACCCGGCGGGCGACTCGTCTCCGTGACCATGGGCGCCGGGGACAACGACACGACCCGGGTCACCTTCGAGGTCGAGGGGCTGCCCGAGGGCTACACGCAGACCGCCTTCGTCGATCCGTACGACGCCGAAGTGCACGGCACGCTGCGCACCTTCGGCGAGTGGCTGCCCGTGCGGTCCTGGTTCGACAGCCTGCACCGCACGCTGCACCTCGGGGAGTTCGGCCGCTACTACAGCGAGATAGCCGCCAGCTGGCTGTGGGTCGAGGTACTCGGCGGGCTCGCCCTGTGGCTCGGGGCGCCGCGCGGCCGGGAGCGGCTGCGCGCACTGTTCGTGCCTCGCCGGGGCAGGAAGGGACGCAAGCGTGTGCTGTCCTGGCACGGGGCCGTGGGGTTGTGGGTGGCGGCCGGGTTCCTCGCGCTCTCGGCGACCGGGCTGACGTGGTCGGCGTACGCGGGCGTGAACATCGGCAGGATCCAGGACGCGCTGGGCGGGGCGACGCCCTCCGTATCCTCGTCCCTCGGCAGCACCACACAGGGGAGCGGCTCGGTGGGGGGCGGCCCCTCCGCCGGCTCCCCCACCGCACGGGTCGATCTCGACGACGCCGTCCGCATCGCCCGCTCCGAGGGTCTGCGCGGCAAGCTCGTCATCAGCCCGCCCCCGGACGGCAGAAGCGCGTACGTCGTCGAGGAGAACACCCGGCACTGGCCGGAGCAGCAGGACTCGGTCGCGATCGACCCGGCCACCGGCAGGGTCCTGGACAAGCTGGTCTTCGACGACTTCCCCCTCCTCGCCAAGCTCACGCGCTGGGGCATCGACGCCCACATGGGCCTGCTCTTCGGCCTCGCCAACCAGATCGCCCTCGCGGTCATCGCCCTCGCGCTCATCGCCATGCTCCTCTGGGGCTATCGCATGTGGTGGCTGCGCAGGCCCACCCGGGCAGGCGGGACGCGACCCGGACGTCCCCCGGCGCGGGGGGCCTGGCGCCGGGTGCCGGGCAGGGTCATGGCGCCGCTCGTCGTCGTGACCGCCGTCCTCGCCTACTTCCTGCCGCTGTTCGGGCTGCCTCTGGCCTGCTTCCTGCTCGCGGACCCGGCGGTCGCGCAGGTACGCCGACGCGGGCGCGCGCGCACGGAAGCGCGAGCCGGGTCACCCGAGGAGGTGGCCCGATGATCGCCGCCACCGGGTTGCGCTGGATTCTGACCCTGCTCTTCTGCGCGCTCGCCGCCTACGGTCTGTGGCGCGCCGTCGTGGCCCGCTCCCACCCGTGGACCGCACGGCTCGCGCACGGTCTGCACGCGGTGATGGCCCTCGCCATGTTCGCGATGGCCTGGGCCTGGGGCATGGACCTGCCCGGTACGCCGCAGGTGGTGTTCTTCTCCGCCGCCGCTGCCTGGTTCGTGCTGGCCGCCCTCGCTCTGCCGAACCGCCCCGAGCCTCGGGTCCACGCCCTCGCGCGCTCACTGTCGCATGCCGTGATGACCGGCGCGATGGCGTGGATGGTCGCCGCGATGTCGTCGGGCATGTCCATGGGAGCGACGGACGCGGGTCAGGCACACGACATGCCCGGGATGGACATGTCGGCGCCGGGAGCACTCGCGACGATGACGCTCAGCGGCACCGCCGACCGCTGGAGCGCGGGTCTGCTCGCACTCGTCCTCCTGGCCCTCGCCCTGTGGTGGCTCGCGGAGGGCTTCGACACGGGCCGCCTCGCACCACGCTCGACGGACTCCACGCCCCCGGGCGGCACGACCTCGGGCAGCACGGCGCACGCCGCCCGGGACGCGGGATGTCACGGGCTGATGGCGCTGGGCATGGCGGTGATGTTCCTCGTCATGGTGTGAGCAGCCGGTCCGATCCGGCTGAACGAGCCTCCATCGACGTGACGGCACGGCCGAAGCGGACGTGGCGGCCCGGCGACGAGGTCTCCTTCACGCTCCGTTTCACCCACGGAACGCCTGTGCGGATCCAGGCGGTCGTCGTGCGGCCCGGCACGCTGACCGGCCGTCCGCCGCGGCCGTAGCGCCATGCCCCGCCCCACCGCGTGCCCCTCGCATATGCCGGTATTCCGCTGCCGCGTTCACGTGTCCGACATGGGCGGCAAGCCGGAAACGCCGCCATGTCGTTCGGCTTCCCGCGATGGGAGGATCAGGCGCCATGGAGGCGGGACCGGTCGGACGCGCGGTGAGGGCGGCGATGTTCGCCGTCGTCTCGGTCACGCTCGCCGCGACCGGACACGTCCTGATGTCCGAGGCCCCGCTTCCCGTCTGGGTGCCCGCCACCGGATTCCTCGCGCTCGCGGTCCCCGGTTGGTGGTTCGCGGCCCGCGAGCGCGGCCCCTGGCTCGTCACGGGCCTCGCCGTGGCGGCCCAGGTCGTGCTGCACCACGCTTTCTCGGCCGCACAGTCCGCCCTCGCGACCGTCGCGGGTACAGCCACGCGGACCGCCGCCGGAGCCGCCGCGCCACCGGCGGACGCCATGGCGGGCATGCAACACATGGCACATGTGGCGCACATGGCGCACCCGGACGACGCGGTCACCGGTGCCGCGATGACCGGCACGCAACGCCTGGCCGCCCTGGGCCACGCCTCCGCCATGGCCCCCTTGGACTCGACGGCCCATACGGGTCACGGCATGGCCGGGATGTCCTCGGCGGGCATGCTGGCCGCGCACGTCCTCGCCGCGTTCGTCTGCGGCGTGTGGATGGCCCGCGGCGAACGCGCCGCCTTCCAGACCCTGCGTGCGGTCGCGGGCCGGCTGCTCGCCCCTCTCGACCCTCTCCTGACCGCACCGCTGCCGGCCCGTCGCCCTCGCCTGCGCCCTCACCGGGGCCTGAGCGACCGGCTGTCACGGGGCCTGCGGTGCGCCCGCGCCCGGGACCGGCGCGGGCCGCCCGGGGTGCTCGCCGCGTCCTGAGGACGCGGCCGGCATCCGGAGGACGCGCGTCCCTGGCACACGACCGGTCGCCGACCGGCCCGCCGTCGTACCCGCGCCCGGCGGGAGTCCTCCGGCACACCCGGCCCGAAGGGCCCGGGTGCCCCGTTCACCGGAAACCCGGTTCCGTCCCGTACACCGCCGCGCGAGCTGTGCCTACGGCCCGTTGGCCCCGCGCCGTGCACGGACGCCCGGGTGCCGGACCGATCCGCGAAGGACACACCTGGCGATGAACACCCCCCTGCCCGCCCCGCGCGGGCCCCGGCGTGCGACCGCGCCACGCGGGCCACAGCGTGCGACCGCCCCGCGCGACAGGACGGCCGAGGACGCCGCCTCGACCGGCTGGGCACTCGCCGCCCGCGCCGGGGACCGCGAGGCCGCCGACGCCTTCGTACGGGCCCTGCACCGCGACGTCGTGCGGTACGTGGCCCATCTGTCCGCCGATCCGCAGGCCGCCGAGGACCTCGCGCAGGACACGTTCCTGCGTGCGCTGCGCACACTGCACCGCTTCGAGGGCCGCTCCACGGCCCGCACCTGGCTCCTCACCATCGCCCGCCGCACCGTCGTCGACGACTTCCGCAGGGCCGCCGCGCGCCCCCTGCTCGCCGACACCCACGACTGGCGCACGACCGTCGAACGCACCCAGCCGACGGGGCTGCCCGGCTTCGAGGAAGGCGTGGCGCTCCAGGACCTCCTGGCCGCGCTTCCCTACGACCGCCGGCAGGCCTTCGTCCTCACCCAACTGCTCGGGCTGTCCTACGCGGAGGCCGCCCGCGAGGCGGACTGCCCGGTCGGCACGGTCCGTTCCCGGGTGGCCCGCGCGCGTACCGCCATGACCGCGCAACTGGCACGCGACGAGGCGGAGGCCGTCACCCGGGCCGCCTGACGCGAGCCGGGGCCGCTTCCACGCCGGGGCGGCCCCGGCCGTCCGTGCGCGAGGGACACGCCCCTTCGGTAGTCGGCCGCGAACCGTGCGCGGTTCCCCGGTTACGCGCAGAGGTGACGCACCCGCCGCGGCGGTCCGGCGGCGCGTGCGTACGGGTATATCCGCCCCGTCCAAGGCCGCCACCGAGCGGGCGGCCCCGGCGGAAGGCGCCCCGATGACCGATGACCCCCACCTCCCGGACCTCACCTCCCTCGAACCCGTCGCCACGTTCTGCGGGAACTGCGACTGCGGCTGCCCCCAGCTCTTCATCGACCCCGCCGCGAGCGAGGACCGCCGCATCGTCCTCACGGACGACTTCGGCCAGCACGTCCAGATGAGCGCGACCCAGTTCGCCGACCTGGTCACCGAGGCGAAGGCCGGCAGGCTGGACGCGGTGGCTCCCGCCTGAGGAGCGGACCGGCCCGCGTGGAGCGGCGGCCGCGGAAGGAGGCGGCACGCCGCACCCCCGCTGTCCCCCGCTGTGCCCGGTCAACCGGTAGCCGGCGGGAACCACGGCCACCGGCGGGCAGGCGCACGAGGAGGGCCCCGACCGCACCCGGTCAGGGCTGTTCACCCGCGGTGGGTGCGGAAGGTGAACCACGGGTGGCATCGCTGCCGTGAGGCCTGTCAAGGCCGTCGTCGTGGGCCGGCCGCGCCGTGCGTCTCGGTGATGAGGGTCTGCACTTCCATGACCGCGTCGCGGAGGCGTCCTGGCTGTATGCCCTCCCGTGCCATCCATTCGTCGAGGCGGGGCCGCAGGTACGCGACCATCCGGTGCCCGTGCCGCCGCAGCACCGAGCGGGTGATCGAGACCTCTTCCTGGATCTCCCGGCGCAGCTCGTCGGTCCAGCCCTGCGCGCGGTCAGCTCGCTCCAGCGGGTCTTTCAGTGCGGCCACGGTCCTGTCCAGGGTCTCTGCCGGCTCCACGGTCCCCCCACCCTTTCGTACGGTCTGCCGTCGCTCTGCCGTCGCTCTGCTGTCGCTCTGCCGCCGGCCTTCCGGCGAGTTCGAGCCGCACGTCTCGGTCCGCGTCCCGCTCGGGTCCCTCCCCTGTGTCCCAGGTCGGGCACCCTGCGGCATCACGTGGGCCTGGTTACGCCTTGAGCGTCCTGCGGCCTGCCCGCCTCCCGGGCGCGGAGCCGTCCGTCGTCGAGGACCTCCCCGATCACGTGGCGGGCGGTCGACGCCATGACCGGGTTCGTGTTCCGGTACGACGAGAGTTCCATGAGCGCGATCGACAGGGCCCAGCCCCGGCCCCGCGCCCACGCCGCGCCGTCGGCCGCCGTCGCCACGCGGAAGGTGCGCCGTGCCGGGGCCGTGAGCAGGTACCAGCCGGCGATGAGGTCCACCGCCGGGTCGGCCACACCCGTGCAGCCGAAGTCGATGACGCCCGTCAGACGGCCGTCGGCCAGCAGGACGTTGCCCGGCTGCAGATCGCCGTGGACCCATGAGGAGGCCGTCGGGCCGGGGGCACGGAGGGCCTGCGTCCAGGCCGCGGTCACCGCCGCCGTGTCGACGATTCCTTCCAGCGTCGCCAGGGCGGCGCGGGTGGCCGCGTCCCGCGTGGCCAGCGGCTCGCTCCGGTAGGCGGGCGGGCCGTCCGTCACCTCGATCCCGCGCAGCGCGGCGAGCAACCGGGCGAGATCCGCGGCGAGTTCGGCCGTCCCTGTACCGGCGGCCGGGTTGCCGCCGTCCACCCAGCGGCAGACGGACCAGTCCCAGGGGTACTCGGCGGTGGGTGTGCCGTGTGCCAGCGGCTCCGGGATCGCGTACGGGAGGTGGGGGGGCGAGCCGGGGCAGCCAGTGGTGCTCCGTCGCCACGTCCTTCGATCCGCCTTCGCCGCGCGGCAGCCGCACGGCCATGTCCGCGCCCAGCCGGTGGACGGTGTTGACGGTGCCGTGGGAGTGGACGGGCTGGATCGGCAGGCCGGCCCATGCGGGGAACTGCGCGGCGAGCAGGCGGCGTACGAGCGCCTGATCGGCCGTCACCTCGTTGGCGTGCATCCGTCGATGCAAGCGGTACGGGTCCCGGGGGTCAAGGTGATTCGGTGGGCCCCGAGCCACCGCCGGACCGGTGTCGCGGTCGGCTGCGCGGGACCGCTGTCCCGCACGGTGACCCGAGACGGGCGGCTGCGCGGGACAAGGGGCTCCGAGGAGCCGCACCCGACCGGCCCGCGTGTCACCTTCGTGTCAACGGCACGATGCCTTCATCTGCGCCGCGGCGTGGTGGGCGCCCACCAGCTCCGTGTCGCCCCAGTCGCGGCCCCGGTCGAGCAGCCGCACGGCGAAGGTGCCGCCCTTGACCGGGTAGCTCCGGACGTCGACCGCCTCGCCCCGGTGGTCCCGTTGGCGCACGGCGAAGCCCGTGTAGGCGGAGTCCTCCTCCTGGGGGTCGGAGAGCACGCGGTAGACGGTCGGGGCCCCCGCCACATCACTGTCGCGGACGCTCTCCGGCACGAAGACGGTCAGCGCGCACTCGCGGAACCCCGCTCCGAGGTGCCACGACCAGACGGCGCTGCTCCCCCGGTCCTCGGACGGGAGCCCCGACATCGGGACGGCGCTGAACCGTCCGTCGCACGCGCCCCCCGCGAAGCCACCCGAAGGGACGGTGTACCAGCCCGCGTCCCCGTTCTCGAAGCGGCCGCGCTCCTCGTAGTCCCCCGTGGTGCAGCCGGGGCCCGCCCACGCGGTGTAGCGGTACCCGTCCTGTCCCCCGGAGGGGGCCGGGGCGCCGGGCGCCGGCGTCGCCCCGCTCCCGCCGTCTGCGGGGCCGATCCGGGTGGGGGCCCCGCCGCCGATCGGTGCCGGTACGGCGCCGG
>NZ_JBEXWB010000018.1:0-45923 GCF_040629645.1 Streptomyces sp. NPDC005899
ACGGCCCGCACGCCGGCGACCGCGCAGTGGAACGCCACCGCCGCTCCCGCCGGGGCGGCACCGGCGGAGGCACCGGCCCTGCCCTACGCGGCCGACGGACAGTTCGACGAGCGGTTCGAACAGACGCTGGATGCCTCCCCCGTGGCCGTGTCCACCGACCGCCACACGGTGTGGGGTCAGGGTCAGGACGACCCGGACCTCCACGTGTTCGTGGCCGAGATACCGTCCCTCGGACTGCGTGGCGAGTACAACCCCGACGGCCCCTCCGCCGGAGGGGTGACGGACATGACCGGAACCGTCCACACCAGGGGCCCTGCCTGGGACTGGTACCTGCCCGGCCGGGGGCTCGTCGCCTCCTCCCGGCTGCTGACGGTCCCGCGCACCGCGGTCGAGGACGGGCCGTCACCCGTGCCCGTGGGCTGGCCCGTCACCGGCCCGGTGAGCCCGACACCGCCCGTCGACCCGGCCGCGGTCGCCGCGGACCCGGCCGCCCTGGCGGGTCGCAGGCTCCCCGAGGCGCTGTGGCGCGATCACGACGGCCCGCTGTACCGCTTCAGCCCCGACCCGCCCGAACACGTCTTCGGTGCGGGGCTCAAGCCGTACGGCCCCGACATGGTGCACCTCATCGACCACGTCTACGGCGGGAGCGCGCTCGTCCCGCACACCGCCTTCGCGAGCGCGACCGCCAACCGCGACTACGTGCGCGACAGCGCCCGCGCGAACCCGAGCGGCGCCCCTGCCCTCTACCGCCGCTACCGCTGGCGCTACGACATCGAGGTCCCCGGCGGGATCGACGTGAACGCCACGCTGGGGTTGGCCTCGCCCTTCCCCGACCAGGAGGAGATCCTCTTCCCCGGCGGCGTCGCGCGCCGCTACATCCGGGGCGCACAACCGATGGAACACGGCATCCCGCTCGGACCGTACGTCGCCAATCCGCACTTCCGGCCGCCCGCGCCGTCCACCGGGGGCGGCGGGACGTCCGTCGTCGACGCGGACTTCGCGGGCCCGGCCACACCGGCCACCGGACCCGTGCTCGAATCGTTCCCCGCCCTCTCCCTGGGCTCCGGCTCCGACGAGGATTCGGACCAGGACGACGACCCTCGCCCGCTGCTGTCGAGGGGGGACGACCCGGACCCGGAAGACACTCCGCGACCACTGCTGTCCCGCGACGCCGGGGCGGGCCCGGACGAGGACCCGGCGCCCCCGCCGCCACGGCCCGGGGACCCCTCCGTCGGGGAGACGGACGGGCCCCCCGCCCCCGACTGGGTCCTGGCACGTGTCCGTTACACCGAGGAAGCCCTGCACTTCGAGCAGCGGCTGGCCGCGTACCTGTCCGGGAACGAGCAGGTCAACGCCGAGTTCGGCAAGGTCGTGAGGGCACTCTGGCTGATCGCCCTGCACAACCGCACGGACTACCGGATGTTCGGCAGCGACAGCGGGGAGGACGGCGGAGCCGTCGGGACCTCGTACGAGAACCTCGCGCGGGTGGTGGAGTCCGGCAACCTGCGCGAGCGGGTGACGTTCCTGTTCAACGGCGTGGCCAGGCAACTCGTCCCCTACCTCCTGGGCGGCGCGGAGCCCGCGCATCCCGTGATCGCTCTGGAGCGCCGGGACCGGCACCGGAGCGAGCGGCTCGAGCGCTTCGAGCGGGAGTGGGCGGAACTCAAGGCGGCGGGGCTGGACCCCGAGGACGAGGCCCTGGAGCTGGACGAACTGGAGCGGATGCTGCGGACGCCGCTGCGCCCCCACGAGGTGTGGCCGGAGCTCAGCCCGGCCGAGAGGCGGCTCGCGGTCCGGGAGGGGGAGCTGCTCTGGTCGCCCGCGGGAATGACGCACACGCTGCCGATGTCCGCCGACTTCCAGGCGCGTTCGGAGGACTCCGGCGGGCTGGTGCTGACCGGAACCTCGGGCAGCGCCTACCGCATCCTCACGCACGTGGCCAGGCTGCCCCGGCTCGCCGGTGTCCCCGTGGACCTCGGCCTGATCAGGGCGGGGCTGCTGAGCGTCCTGGTGGGCGTGGGCCACCACAGCTTCCACGAGGTCATGACCGGCGCCCAGCACGCCCTCGACGAGACCGACCGCGCGGCGGCCTCGGTCTACGTCGACAACTGGGGCCGGTACTGGGACGTGCATCCGCTGACCGAGGCGGAACTCCGTGCCTTCGTCGCCCGCGACGGCCTGTTCCCGGACGAGCACGCCCGGGCGCTGCTGGCCGAGCTGGAGGCGGCCCGGAAGACGCCGGAGGCCGGGCCCGCCGCCGGCGCCAGGGTGGGTGACGACCGTGAGCCACCCGGGTGATGGGATGGGTCCAGTGCCTTCCTCCGAGCCGGGCATCGCGCGGCACGACTGTCTGGAGTGACCCGCATGACTGATACCGGCGAGGAGCGGGGCGTCGCCCAGGGGCGGTCCATGCCTCCTTCCACCCCGGCGGTGCCCGCGCGGGCGACCGTGGCGCGAGGCGAGCCGGGCTTCCCCGTGCCGCCCGAGGACGTCACCGCCGCGGCCGGTGCCGCCCCCGACCACTGGCTGTCGGTGACCGACCGGCACTGGCTCGGCGGGACGGACGACGAACCACCGCCACCGTGGGCCGTACTCGGCCGCTGGCGCAGCGACGCCCACGGTGAGATCACCGAGTGGGAGGCCAATCCGGACTACCGTCCCTCGCCCGCAGCGCTCGGCTGGGCCCCACCGGTCACCGACGCCGACGCCGCCGTACACCTGGCCGCCACCGGGTACGGGCCGGACGCGGACGTCGCCGAAGCCCTCGCCGAGGCCGGCACGGTGGCCGTGTGCGTGGCCGGTGACGGGGGGCCGGCGTGGACGCGGGCACCAGGTGGCGCGTCGGCGGTTCCCGTCTTCCCGGCGTCGCCGCGGGCGGCGGCCCGGCCGCTGCCCGCGCACGTGCTGATGACCGTCCCCGCCCTCCTCGACCTGCTGCCACCGGGCCGGGACGTGCTGTTCCTCAGTTCCTCAGCCCCGGCCGCCCTGCTCGTCCCGGCGGACGACCTGCGGGCACGATGGCAGGAGACCACCGGCCGGTCCGCGCCTGAGGGCCCGGCGCGAGGCACCGGACCGGACGAACCCCAGTGAGCGAGGACACGCACGAGATGACTGATTCCGGCGCGGGCGAGACCGCGGTCCCCGAGCCCCCCGAGGAGTTCGTCCGGGCCGCGAGGACGGCACCCGACCACTGGCTCTTCCTGAACGATCCGGCCTGGCAGGGGGAGGGCCCGCCCCCCGCGTGGGCCGTGGTCGGCCGATGGCGCTCCGACTCCGACGGCGTCATCGTCGCGTGGGAGGACAACGAGGAGTACAGGCCGTCACCGGAGGCGATGGGCTGGCCGGAACCCGACGACGAAGTGGACCGCGCCGTCCAGCTCGCCACCACCGGGTACGGCCCGGCTGAGGGCGTCACCGACGCCCTGGCCAGGAGCGAGGTGGCGGTGCTGGTCACGGCGGACGGCGAGTTGGTGAGCGCGTCGGCGCCCGACGGAACGGCGGTCGTCCCGGTCTACACCTCCCCGCGCCACCTCCGGGCCGCCGGGCGGCTGGGGTTCGAGCGGCTGCCGGCCGCGGACCTGCTCGACCGGATCCCCGCAGGCCACAGCTTGTACCTCAACAGCTCGGCCGCGGTCGGCATGGTGCTGCCCACGGACGGACTCGCGGACCTCCTGCGGGAAGCGGCGGCCGGGGAGGCGGCGATCCCGGCGGGGGAGTCGCAGGAGGGGCCGGCCCGGACAGGGGAGTCGCGGGACGGGCCGGTCCGGGCAGTCCCGCCCGGGGTGGCGCACTCCTCGGCCCCGGCGTGAGATCCGCCGGCCCGTAGGGCGCCAGGTCGGGCGCGCGCACGGAGCCGGACACGCCGTCCCGTCCCCCCCGGCGGGAGGGCCGAGGCCACCGCTCGCACCGCAGGTCAGCCGTCCGCCGGGCCGAAGCGCTCGGGAGCGAGGCCGGCGAGCAGCGACGTGACCACGAGGTCGGTGGAGGCCGCCATGTCCACGGAGCCGGGGTCGAGGAGCCACTGGACCTGGAGACCGTCCATCACGGCGATGATCGCGTTGGCCGCGTGTTCGGCGCGCCGCCCGCTCTCGCCCCCGGGCAGCCCGCACGCCTCGCGCAGTGCGTCGGCGACGAAGGTGCGCAACCCGGTGTAGCGGTCGCGGAAGTAGTCCTGGGCCGGGTGGTCGTCGGTGACGGACTCCGCCGAAAGCACCGCGTACAGCCGGACGATGCCTTCGCGCTCGGCGTTGCGGTGCGCGGTGTTGACGAGGTGGCGCAGGAACTCGAGACCCTGCGGCCGGTCGGGGCCGAGCTGTTCGATGTCCGTCCGGTCACGCAGTTCCAGGACGCTGGTGAGCAGCAACGCCTTCGAGCGGAAGTAGTGCAGGACACCCGCCTGGGTGAGTCCCGCGCGGTCGGCGATCTCGGCCAGGGAGGCGTTGTTGTAGCCGCGGGCGGCGAACGTCTCCATGGCGATGCGCAGGATGTCCCGCTGCCGCTGCTGGGCCTCGGGGCTGCGGGGGGTTCGCGGTCGCGAGGCGCGGGGTGTCCTGCCCACTGACTGGTTGCTCACCCGCGACAGCTTAAGCCCGGCGACTCAGCTCCCGGAGCGGTCTCCGCCGGTCCCGCGCCGCCCCCGCGCGGGCCTCGTACCAGCCCGCACCGGACCCGTTCCCCCTCCCGGCGGGCCCGAGCCCCCTCCCGGCGGGCCCGTGATCCCCGACTCCGTTACGGCACCGACCTGTTCCGCTCCCACGACCGTGGCCGCGCCGGCCCCGATCGTGCGCAAGCGATGTGACCCAAACCACTTACTAAGTAGTTAGCAAGTGTGCTTTCATGGCGCCGTCACGGGGCCGTACCCCGCTCGCAGCCCCGGTCCGCCCGAGCCCGTCCGGAGCGCGCTCCACCCGTCCGGCCGGCCCGGTGCACCACCCGTCCGACGCACGGCATCACCCCGAAGGAGAGCCGCCCGTGTCTCATCCACGCCGCTTCTGCCCGAGAGTTCGTGCCGCAACAGTCGCGCTCGCCCTGGCCGCAGCCGGGCTCGGCCTCACCGGCACGGGCTCCGCCCATGCGGCCGATCCCGTGGCCCAGGTGTGGGTCACCACTCCCGACGGAGCCAAGAAGCTCGCCGCCGAGGGCGGCATCCCGTTCACCGCGACGCCCCAGCCCGTCGACATCCGCATCGACGCGAACAGCAAGGGGCAGAGGTTCACCGGGGCCGGCGCCTCCGTCACCGAGGCCTCCGCCCACCTCGTCCAGGGCCTGCCCGCCGACAGACGTGGCGAACTGATGCGCTCGCTGTTCTCCACCGGCAGCGACGGCATCGGGCTCAACTACCTGCGCCAGCCCCTCGGCAGTACCGACTTCAACGCCGGCGGCTTCTACACCTACGAGGACACGCCCGGCCAGTTCGCCATCACCCGGGACCGGGCGGAGATCATCCCGGTGCTCCAGCAGGCCACCTCGGTCAACCCCGCGATCCGCTTCATGGGTTCCCCCTGGTCCCCGCCCGCATGGATGAAGACGGGGAACTCGCTCAACGGAGGCAGCCTGCGGCCCGAGCACTACCAGACCTACGCCGACTACCTGGTCAAGGCGATCAAGGCGTACGGACAGCAGGGCATCACGCTGACCGACCTGACCGCCCAGAACGAACCCGAGTTCGCCACGTCCTACCCGTCCACGTCGATGACGTCCGCCGAGCAGGCCGAGTTCTTCAAGGTCCTCGACCGGGCCCTCACCGCCGCCGGTCTCCCGACCAACCTGCTGGCGTACGACCACAACTGGGATCACCCGAACTTCCCGCTGGACGTCCTCTCCCGGACGTCCGGCATCCCGCGCGTCATCGGCGCCGCCTTCCACTGCTACGGCGGGACCCCCGCGGCGCAGCAGCAGGTCACCGCCACCGGGAAGCGCGTCTTCTTCACGGAGTGCTCCGGCACGGACAGCGCCGACAGGTCCACCACCTTCGCCGACACCCTCAAGTGGCACGCCGAGAACCTCGTCGTGCAGAACATGCGGACCGGTGGCGAGACCGTCGTCAACTGGAACCTCGCCCTCGACCAGAACGGCGGCCCCCACCAGGGCCACTGCACCGACCGGTGCAACGGCATCGTCGAGATCGCGAACGGCACCGTCACCAAGGGCGCCGAGTACTACGTCCTCGGCCACGTCACCCGATTCGTCAAGCCCGGCGCCATCCGCATCGGCTCCACCAGCCAGGGCGGCGGCGGTGTCCGTAACGTCGCTTTCCAGAACCCCGACGGCACACGCGCCGCCTATGTCGTCAACACCGCGTCGAGCGCCCAGCGCGTCTCCCTGACGGACAGCGGCAGGTCGGCCGCGTACACGCTTCCCGCCGGTGCCGTCGCCACCTTCACCTGGAGCGGCAGCGGGTCGGGCACGGGTGACACCCAGGCCCCGACCGCTCCGGGCGGGCTCACGGCCACCGCGGCCGGCGCCGCCGCCGTCGACCTGCGCTGGGGAGCGTCCTTCGACGACACCGCCGTCACCGGGTACCGCGTCTACCGCGGTACCACCCTGGTGGCCACCACGGCCGCCACCGCTCACACCGACACCGGTCTCACCGGCTCCACCTCGTACACCTACACCGTCCGCGCGATCGACGCGGCCGGGAACGTGTCACCGGCGTCCGCCACCGCCACAGCCACCACCGCCCCGGGCGGGAGCGGTTCCACCATCGACCCGACCGTCTGGTACCAGGTGAGGAACAGCGCCGGCGCCAAGTGCCTCGACGCCGCCGACTGGGGCACCGGAGACGGCACCGCGCTCCAGCAGTGGGCCTGCGGCGGCGGCGCCAACCAGGCATGGCGGTTCACGCCCACCACCGGCGGTGCCTACCAGGTCGTCAACCGCCACAACGGCAAGGTCTGGGACGTCGACGGCGGTCCGGGCGCCACCGCCGACGGCACCGCGGTCCACCTGTGGACCTCCGGTGGCGGCACCAACCAGCAGTGGACGGCCACGGACCGCGGCAACGGCGCGTACTCCTTCACCGCACGCCACAGCGGGAAGTGCCTGACCGTCGAGAACGCCTCGACAGCCGACGGGGCGAGGCTCGCGCAGCGGCCCTGCACCGGTGCCCCGGCCCAGACGTTCACTCTCGACCGCTGACGGTGCGTCGCCTTCCGGGCTGACCCCTCGTGCGGGATCCGCCGCATCCGGGCCGGATGCCGCACGAGGGCACACAAGGCCCCGGACCGATCCGGGGATTACTTTCGGTCGCGTCGCGCTCACTGCGCCGCAAGCGCTCCCTGCGTTCATTGGTCGACGCCAACGGCTCTCGGACGGGGGCACGACCTGCCACTTCATCAGGGCGAAACCTCTTCGTGGCCCCGGAACCGCCTACCCACCCCCGGCACGCCACTTCCTCGCATCACGTCCCAGTGTGTCTCTGAACTGGCCCTACCTTCGCGATGGAGGTGGGCTTCGGTCGCTCACCGTCGGTTCGTCGGGCTCTGAAAGTTGCCGCAAAATCTTTCATGCCGGGATGGGGTCGCCTTAGGTTGAGGGCAGACCATTCAGCAAGTGAAGGGAAAAGTGCGGTGAAGTCCTTCTTCCGTTCAACTGTCATGGCGGCAACGGTGGTTATGGCTGTGGCGGCCTCCGGTGCGGTGGCCGGCGCCGAGTCCCGGCTGGGTGTGGAAGGCCGGCTTCCCGCCCCCGACTGTGTGACGTACAGCGCGGACTGGCGCTACACGTTCGTCACCAACAACTGCTCGGACACCCACACCGTGCAGGTCGTCTACCGCGACGGGACCACCGTCCCCAGCCGTGTCGCGCCTCCAGGAGCCTTCGTCACCTTTCCGGGGTACGGGACTTCGGGCAACCAGGTGCTGGGGGTCGTCCTGTGCGACGACGGCGACGACGACAGCGCCTGACCCGCTGCCCACCGGCGGCGGATGTGGCAGGGAGTGGCTGTGCGATGCCCCGGCCGCTCCGGGCTCGACCGGCAACGCCGACGCCGCACCGCCCCCGGCCGCCTCGCGCCGTCGTGCCGGCCACCCACGACGACACCGCCCCTCCCGGCGGGCGGGGGAGGGGCGGCGTCATCCGGGTGGGGCAACCACCGCGCGCGGGGCGCCCTGACTGCCCCCACCACGTCACGGGACGGGGGAGGTCAGAACTTCCCCCGGTAGCCGGTCAGGTCGGCCTCCGGGCAGGCGACCGATCCGATCAGGCAACTCGCGCTGGCGTAGCTGCGGGTGTACACGTTCTTGACCTTGCCGCCGTCGTAGATGTAGATGTGGTGATTGGGCATCAGGCGGTGCTTCCCCGAACGGATGGTGTAGTTGCCGCCCGTCGTCAGCTGGATGGTGAAGGCTCCGTCGATGGCCCCCTTCACGCCTCCCAGTCCCGTGCAGAACGGGTTGGTCGCGTGCGTCACCATCCGGAGGTCCACGTAGTTCTTGCCCGACCCCAGCTTCTTGGCCTGCATGTTCTTGCTGGTGGCGGTTTTCGTCGCCACCTTCTTGCCGGTCTTCTTCGAGTACACGGTGGTAGGACTGACGGACTTGTTGCCTGTCACCTTCTTGGAGCTCCAGGTGATGGTCGCATGCAGTGCCGTGCGGTACTTCGAGGACTTCCAGTCGAACTTCGTACGGCCGTCGCCCCCGAACTGGTACTTCGATCCGTAGGTGCAGCCCTTCGCGGGGCCGTTGATCCTCTTCTGCGGGATGAAGGTGATCCAGGACAGTGTGGTCGTCCTGGCCACCGCGGCCGCGGTCGCCTGTGCGGTGGCCCCCTGGCGAAGAGCCGCCAGTGAACCGGCGGCGGGCACGGAGACCTTCATCCCCCACAACCGGGCCCGCGGATGGCCGCCCTCCGGGAGAACCGGCACCACCTGGTAGTCGTAGTCGTTGCCCGGCACCACCCGCGTGTCGCGGAACGCGGTCACCCCCGGGCGGAGGTCGGCGACGCGGACGCCGTCGCGGGTCACGACGTACCGCGCTTCCGGTGCGTACCCCCGCCACGACAGATCCACGAACGAGGGACCGTATGCCGCGGTGATCCCCTGCTGCTGCATGGACCGGTCGACGATCGCCTTCTCACCCGAGGGTGCCTGCGTCACGCCGAACCCCTGCGTGGCGAGGACCTTCCCCTCGGCGCTCACCTCACTGACCCCCGAGATGTCCTTGGCGGTGCCGCTGGACAGTGCGGATATGGAGAACGCCGGAGCGTCCGGCCGGGGCCCCTCGTCCGGTGCCGCCGTCGCCGGCGTACCGACTGCCAGAAGTGCCATCGGCACCACGGCCAGCAACGCCTTCTTCGTCGTAGGGCGATACTTCACTTTTTCTCCCGTTTGATCTTTCGTCGTACCCTGACTGCCCAGGCGTGAGGTCGATCTCACTCGTCCCGTCCGGGCGGTCAGTCCCGGACTCTGAGCAGGAAATGCCATGATGGAGTTCGCGGGATGGTCTTCCCGCGCCGGTCGGACATCGCGAACCGGCTGACAGAAATGCGAGCAAGGATCACTTCATGACCGCCCCCGAACAGGCAGACAGCCCCGCATCCCTCTACGGAATCGCGTCCCTGGTTCTCGGCCTGATGGCTCTGCTCACCGCGGTGCTCGTCAACTACGTCGGGATCGCGTTCCCGCTGCTGCTCGGCTGTCTTGCCGTTACCTTCGCCGTCCTCGGACTCACGAAGCGGCTCAGTCGTGGCCGATGCATCGTCGGCCTGGTCACAGGGGGCTTCGGAGTTCTGTACTGCGCTTTTCTCCTGGCCACGTTCGGCGGCTGATCCGCACCGCCCGGTCCCACGCTTTCCGGTGCACACGAAACGTCTGCGCCGGGCAGGGCTCCGGTGGCATCGCCGAGGGCGGCCACGCTCGGCCGTTTCGGCTTCACCACTGTTGTGCCGGAGCCCTGGCAGGCAGCGGAACTCTGGTGTGCCACCTGCCAGGAAACTCCGTGCGCAGTTTTCTTCCACTGCTCCGAAGTGTCATCCGTCACCGCGGACCGAAGGAGGTACGCGCGACCCTCGGCGGGTGATTCAACCCCGGGGCGGGGCGGAGTTCGACCGGCGGTAACCGGATGTACCGGGTCGCGGCGGAACCGCCGTTCCCTTACGAGGTGACGTTGTAGACGTTGGAGCAGAGAAGCCCCGCGCTGTTGCTCCCGATGCAGGCCCAGAACGTGTACGTCCTGTCCTCGGTCAGGTCCCTGTGCGCGGTCGCCGTGTACGGCGAGTTGTGCCCCGAGGTGTCGGCGATGAGATAAGGGTCCGCGGTCACGTAACCGGATATCGCGTAGCCGTCCGCCTTCGAGTCCGCAGCGGTCAGCTTGTCCCCGTTGGCCGTCCACTTCACGGTGCCGGCCGTCGTGCCACCGGACTTGACGGTGATGGTGCGCGAGCCGTCACTCTGCATGGCTCCCACCGAGAACGTGGCGCTCGGGGCGGCGGATGCGGTACCCGCGCCCATCGTCAGAGCCGCACCGGTCGCGACGGCCGCAGCGGTAAGGACGGTCGCCACACGCTTACGAATGGAAGTGCTCATTCTTCCCCCAATTGGTACTGATGGTCGGTCGAACATGATCATAGTCGAACCGATCTTCGGGAGCGAGGGAATTAAAAATGGGTGCCTGAGGTGGGGAGATTCCCGATCGTGCGCTTGGTGCGAAGATTCCTGGATGTCCGTTATTTCACTTTGTGTGTGACGTGGACAGGTGCGTTCCGTATGGTGTGCATGGCACTGAAGGCTGATGTGCGGCGGCAGGTCCTCAGTAGGTCGGGAACAGGTTAGGATCCGGGTCCGGTGAGGGTTCACTTCTCCCCGACAAGGGGGTCGATCGCCTTGTGGAGTTCGCTGTCGTCGACCGCGCCGAGAACCCTGGCGGCAATCTTCCCCTCCCGGTCCAGGACAATGGTCGTCGGTAGGGACTGGGCATTGATCGTGCCCTTGGGGAATCCCGAAAGGAGAAGCTTTCCGGCCGGGTCGTACAGGCTCGGATAAGACATCCCGTAGTTGTCCTCGAAGGCCCTGGGAAGAGACCTGTCGCCGTCGCGGGCGTTGATGCCGACGAACTCGACACCTTTCGCCTTCACCTCCTCGGCGACCTTGTTGAGGTACGGGGCTTCGGCCCGGCACGGCGGGCACCAGGAACCCCACGCGTTGATCACGACGACTTTCCCCCGCAGGTCGGCGACGTCGAGGTGCTCGTCCTGAAGAGTCTCGCCCTTGATCGGCCCGACCGGCTTCCGCTCGCCCTTGGCGACGGTGGCGATGCCGCCCGCGCCCGCGACGTAGTTCGTCCGGCCGCCACCTGTGGCCTTGCCGCCCCCGCAAGCTGACAGAGCGAGCGAAGCACATGTGACGATCGCGGTCAGCGCGACCGCACGGAATACCGGCCTGTGAGTCATGGGGCCGAGTTTCCCACGGGCGTCCTGAAGAGGAGTCACCCCCTCGGCCCAGGTACCCGCCGGGCCACCCCTGGGCCGGCCCGCACATGCACCCGCGAACCGGTGACTTGGCACCTGCTGAAGCCGTCCCGGCGAGCACATGGTGTGTGTGCGCCCAGGTCTCCCGGAACAAACAACCGCTTCTCCCGGGACAGCCGTCCGCGGTGCACGGCCGTCGAGTTGGGCCCTTGATCACAGCCTTTGATCACAGCCCTCGATCACGGCCCTCGATCACATCCCTTCATCGGCGCCCCAGGAGGCTCGTTCGCCGGTCGCGTCCCGCCGCTCCGCCCTGTCCGAGCAGCCGTGCCTGCTCGCTCTTGAGCCGGGCGAACCGCTCGGCGATGTACCCCCGCAGTTCCCGGCCGGGGAAGGTGATGACGGACAGGTGCTCCGTGTAGTCTCCCTGGGCCCAGCGTGCGGCAGTGATCTCGTACCCCGAGACGTGGGCGCAGAGTCGGAGCAGGGCCTGGGGCATCTCCTCCTCGATGAGGAGGTCCGCCTTGGCGACCACGACGTCGCGCATCGCCCGGATGTTGGGGATGAAGAGGTGGTCGCCCAGGTGCGCCACTGTGCCAGTTCCTGCTCGGTGGGGGGTGTCTCGTGGTGGAAGGGGTCGCGGCCGTCGGGGCGGGCGTACTTCGCCGAAAAGGTGTCGTAGGTACGGCTGTTGGTCTCCATCAGGGCGAACAGCGGCCCGTAGAACTCACTCAGCTGCTGGTTGACGCGCGTGAGCCGGGCCTGCCTCTGTGCCAGCCGCAGTCCGTTGAGGTAGGTCGCCAGATAGCCGACGAACGCCAGCCCGACGGTCACGATCACTGTGAACATGAGAGGCGATGGTATGAGCGCGCCCGGCCCCCGTCGACGGCGAGGGGGTACGTGCGGGCGCCGGTGGCTTCCGCGGCATGCCGCTCCGCCCACCGGCGGCGCCCGGCCGGCCCCTGTCGCTAGCATGCGGCCCATGGCCATCAGACTCGAGAACATCGGCATCGCCGTCCGCGACCTCGAAGCGACGATCTCCTTCTTCACCGATCTCGGCCTCACGGTCGTCGGCCGCGACACGGTGAGTGGGGAGTGGGCCGACACCGCTGTCGGTCTGGACGGCAACCACGCCAAGATCGCGATGCTCCGGACGCCGGACGGTCACGGTCGCCTCGAGTTGTTCGAGTACATCCACCCCGAGGCGATCGAGACGGAGCCCACCCGTCCCAACGAGATCGGCATGCATCGCGTCGCCTTCTCGGTCGACGACATCGACACGGCACTGGAGGCGGCCGCGAAGCACGGATGCCGTCCGCTGCGCGGCGTGGCGACCTACGAGGACGTCTACAAGCTCGCGTACCTCCGTGGCCCCAGCGGCATCCTCGTGATGCTCGCCGAGGACCTCAGGAAGAACTGAGACTCCATCAGGTCCTGTCCCGGCCGGAGCCCGGTCACGCCGGTGCGGCGGGATGCGCGAGGCACCCCGCCGCGGGATCGGGCGGTCCGGGCGCTCACCGCCCGGCTCCTGCCGCCGACCGGCTACTGCGAGACGCGCACGTAGTCGACGAGCATCTTCTGCGGGAGGACGGTCGTGGCGTCCGGCGCTCCGGGCCACTCGCCGCCGACCGCGTTGTTGAGGATCAGGTAGAAGGGGTGGTCGTAGACCCAGGGCCCCTGCGTCGCCTCCAGGGTGGAGCGGGACACGGTGAAGAAGGCGTTCCCGTCGACCGAGAAGGTCATGTGGCTGGAGTCCCAGTCCAGCGCGTAGGTGTGGAAGGCGGAGGAGAAGTCGCTGCCCGCGATCCGGTACGGGGAGCCGTAGCCGCCGGCGCCGTTGTAGGCAGGGGCGTGCAGGGTCGAGTAGACGGTGTCGGGCACCTTGCCGATGTGCTCCATGATGTCGATCTCACCGCTGGCAGGCCACGGCGTACCGGTCCGGAAGTTGGAGCCCAGCATCCAGAACGCCGGCCACAGTCCCTGTGTCCCCGTCACCTTGATGCGCGACTCCACGTGGCCGTAGGTGAAGTTGAAGTGGTCGGAGGTGTTGATGCGGCCCGACGTGTACTGGCAGGTGGTGGACCCGGTCAGCGGGTCGGTGGGACAGCTGGAGCCCGGGGTGGCCTCCTTGCGGGCCTCGATGACGAGGTTGCCCGCGCCGTCCATCGTGGTGTTCCTGCCGTTGGTGTAGTACTCCAGCTCACCGTTGACGCCGGGCCCGGTGTCCTGTGTCCACTTGGAGGGGTCCGGCGTCGTTCCGGCCGGTGTGTTGAACTCGTCCTGGAAGACGATGCGCCCGGGGTTGCCCGGGGCCGGCGGGTCGGCGGGCGGCGCGGTCGGGGCGCCCCCGGTGCCGAAGACGTCGAACGTCCACAGCGAGTACCCGTACGCGGTGCCGCGCGCCGTGCCGTACATGCGGACGTAGCGGCCGGTGCCGTCCACGGTGAGGGTCTGCTTGAAGCCCTTCGACGTGGTCGTGGAGTAGATGTCGGTCCAGTTCGTGTTGTCGGCCGAGACCTGGACCTTGTAGGCACTGGCGAAGGCCGGGTCCCACTGGAGGACCACCTGGGTGACGTGCGCGGTGGCGCCGAGGTCCACGCTGATCCACTGCGGGTCGGTCCAGCCGGTGTTCGCGGCCGTGGCCCAGCGGGTGGCCGGGTCGTGGTCGACGGCCTTGGCCGGGGTGCAGCCCCCGCACTGCGCGTCGTCCTGCGAGCTGGAGGCGGTGGCGGGCTTCCGGTAGGAGAGGAGCACGGCGCCACCGTTGTCCGGCGGCGTGGTGGTCCCGGTGGTGAACACCCGGAAGTCCCAGAGCGAGTAGCCGTACGCGGTGGCCCGGGCGGTGCCGTACATCCGCACGTAGCGCCCGGAGCCGGTCAACGTGAGCAGCTCGGTCGCGCCGACGCCGTTCGCCGTCCGGTACACGGTGGTCCAGGTGGTCCCGTTGTCGGAGACCTGGATCTGGTACTCCTTGGCGTACGCGGACTCCCAGCTCAGCTGGACGCCGCACACGCTCTGCTTCGAGCCGAGGTCGACCTGGAGCCACTGGGGGTCTGCGGCGGTGCTGGACCAGCGGGTGCCGGTGTTGCCGTCCAGGGCGGCGGAGGCGGGGGTGCCGGCGTTCTCGGTGGAGGAGGCGGTGGCGGGCTTGTTGAGCGCCGCGTCGGTGGTCGAGCACCCGGTGCCGCTGCTGCCGGTCGTGCCGTAGACCTGGAACTCCCAGAGGGAGAAGCCGTACTGGGTGCCGCGCGCCGTGCCGTACATGCGGACGTAGCGGCCGGTGCCGCTGACGTTCAGCGTCTGGGTGCCGCCGGTGGCCGAGGTGGTGGTGTAGACGTCGGTCCACGAGGAACCGTCCGCCGAGGTCTGGATCTTGAAGGCCTTGCCGTAGGCGTTCTCCCAGTTCAGGACGACCTGGTCGATCGTGGCGGTCGAGCCGAGGTCGACCTGGAGCCACTGGGGGTCTGCGGCGGTGCTGGACCAGCGGGTGCCGGTGTTGCCGTCCAGGGCGGCGGAAGCGGGGGTGCCGGCGTTCTCGGTGGAGGAGGCGGTGGCGGGCTTGCCCTGCGACAAGAGTGTTCCCGCCGCCTCCGCGGGTGCCTTGACCAAGGTCATAAGGCAGGTCGCCAGCAGGGCGGTGATGACGGCGAACAGCACCGTCCGTGGGGATCGTGCGACGGTGCGGTGGAACGGGTGGTGCGGGGGTTTTCCGCTCACGGCGTCTCCTGCGGGTTGCTCGCCGGATGAGAGAGCGCTCTCTCCGGATGGCTCGATGGTTACGGTCTTGTTGCTGACACGTCAAGACAGTGAACGAAAAACGGGCTTCGGCTTTGCGTGATCGAGGCATGGCTTCACTGGTCGAATGCGTTCTGGGATGAGGAGTTCCAGTTCGCCTCATTCGCCCCTGTGCGGGGTGGACCCTGAACGCGGAACAGTGGCTTTGCCGTGCGTCCGGGGAGCCTCGGCTTCCGTGGCACGGCGCCGGCTGCCGAGCGGGCGCAACGGCGGGGGCGTCGCACGAGGCGGTGCCCGGCAGGCCCGAGCGCAGGTCACGGGGCCTTGGTCGATCACGCGGAGCGATCCGTGCAGGGTGGGGCGGTGCGCATGGCGGCCCTGCGAGCGGCCGGCCCGCTCCCGACCCGTGCTCGGCCCACGCGCGACCGGTGGTGGGCAGGCCTCACTCCGACGGGTGAACGCTCCCGCCGGGGTCCAGTGGCCGAGGTGCAGCGGAAGCACGAGGGCGGGTGCAAGGGACAGGCGCCGCGCCACCTCCACCGACCTCGCCCGCTGCGTTCGGTCCTCTCGCCCTGTGGGAGGCATCCGGCGCAGTGCCTGCCCGGTCTTGCCCGGTCTTGCCAGGTCTTGCCCGGCCTTGCCCGGTCTGCCCGTCCTTGCCCGGCCGACGGGGACCACCGGTGAAACGCCCACCGGACGAGGCGGGGGAAGCCCTACTCGCGCGGCTCGGTACCTCGACGCAGCCGGCTCCGGCGGACTTGACGACGTCGTCCGAGCCGCTTGCGACGACAATGAGTGAGGGGCGCATCGACGACACGATGAGGAAGGCCATGGCGAGAGGGAAAGCGCCGCAGGACACCGCGGCGGCGCTGCGACGGACAGCCGCCGACGTGTTCGGCTGGGAGACGTTGCGGCCTGGGCAGTCGAAGGCGATGGAAACCGTACTGGCCGGCCACGACACCCTCGCGGTCATGCCGACCGGGGCCGGTAAATCCGCCATCTACCAGGTGGCGGCGCTGCGCCTGCCCGGCCCGACCGTGGTGGTCTCCCCGCTGATCGCCCTGCAACGGGACCAGATCACCGGGCTGTTGCGGCACCGTGCACCGGACGCCGTAGCCGTCAACTCCGCCCAGGCCGCCGAGGAGACCGCCGACGCGTGGGAGGCGGTGCGCGAGGGTGAGGCGGAATATCTGTTCCTCTCTCCGGAGCAACTGGCCAAGGAAGCGGTGGTCGAACGCCTGGCACAGGCCGCCCCCTCGCTGTTCGTCGTCGACGAGGCGCAGTGCGTCGCCGCCTGGGGCCACGACTTCCGTCCCGACTACCTGCGGCTGGCGCAGGTAGTCGAGCGGGTGGGCCGCCCGGTCGTCCTCGCCCTCACGGCCACGGCCGCGCCTCCTGTACGGGAGGAGATCGTGGAGCGCCTGGGAATGCGGCAACCGTCGTTGGTGATCGCCGGCTTCGACCGCCCGAACATCAGGCTGGAGGTCCGGCACTTCCTGGAGGACGAGGACAGGCGCCGCGCGGTGGTGGAGTGCGCCGCAGGGCAGGCCAAGCCCGGCATCGTGTACGCGGCGACCCGGAAGGACGCCGAAAGCTACGCCGCGGAACTCGCCGGGCTGGGTCTGAAAGCCGCCGCCTACCACGCCGGCCTGCGCCGCAAGGAGCGGTCGAGGGTGCACGACGCCTTCCTGTCCGGAACCATGGACGTCGTCGTCGCGACATCGGCTTTCGGTATGGGTATCGACAAAGAGGACGTTCGATTCGTTCTCCATGCCTCGATGCCCGGCTCCCTGGACGCCTACTACCAGGAAATCGGCCGGTCCGGCCGCAACGGGGAGCCGGCCGTCGCCGTGCTCCACTACCGGCCGCAGGACACCGGCATGCGGAACTTCTTCGCCGCGCGCACACCGCGCGAGGACACGCTCGCCGACGTCACGGCCTGTCTGCACCGGCACGGCGCCCCCCTGTCCCTGGAGGATCTGCACGAGAGGACCGGCCTGTCACGCAACCGCGTGACCGCTGCGGTCAATCTCCTGGAACAGGCCGGAGCGGCGACCACGGACGGCGGGGGCGACGTGTCCGCCGTCCCGGACCTGGCAGCCGCCGACGCCGTCGAGCGGGCCACGGCCGCCGCGCGGGCACGGCGGAAACTCGAGCGATCGAGGGTGGAGATGGCGCGGGCGTACACGGAGACCACCGGCTGCCGCCGCCGCTTCCTGCTCGGGTACTTCGGCGAGGCATACGAGGCCCCGTGTGACAACTGCGATGTGTGCCTGGCCGCGGACGAGGGTGGCGGGGAAACGCCGGAAGGACTTCCGCAACAGGCCGCCGAACCGCCCGAACACCCTGTGGCCGGCGAATTCCGTACGGGAATGCGGGTGAGGCACTCCGAGTGGGGTGAGGGCATGGTCCTCGGTGAGGAGGGCGACCGGATCACCGTCCTCTTCGATTCCGTGGGGTATCGCACCCTCTCCTTGGCCACTCTCGCCGACCGCGGTCTGCTCACCGCTCTCGACGAGTCCTGAACTCGTCGTTCGTCGTCCCGGTGCCGAGCGGTCCTCCGCGGGTCGAGGCGTCAGTCGATGCGGATCAGGCCTGTTCGCAGGCCCGGCACTCGGCCGGCCGCGACGGCGATCGACCGGGTCGGTGCTCCCGGACAGGTCCACGTCCTCCTCGAACCAGCAGTCCTCGAACCAGCAATCCTCGAACCGAAGGGCGTGAGCGAGCTGCGCGCCGGCCAGGTCGTGGTGCCCGGATACCGGGCGCTCCGGCGAGCCTCAGGCACGCGACGGCGCCGTCTCAGTCGCCGTGGAGGTGGAGTTCCAGGCTCCCGGCTTCCGCGCAACGCTCGGCCAGCTCCCGGATCCTCGCCAGGAGGCTCCGCTCCCGCGGTCCCTCCACCAGGCCACCGGTGGCGTCGATCTCGGCGATGAACTGCGGCATGTCCGCCGACGTGAGGACCCGGGTGCGGTACGGGTCCACCCGGTTGAGCATGGGCAGACGGCTGCTCACGCACAGTCCGGCGAACAGGTCCGCCTCGTCCTGGACGACTCCCACCGTGGTCAGCTGACGCTTTGCGGGGCTCGTCCCCCGACGCGTCACCCGCGTCAGCACTACGTCGACGCCCATGTCCGGTACTCCTCGCGCGATCCGGGACGCTCACCGAGGCTCCGGAAGGCGGATCCGGGTTCCGTCCGCGAGCAGGACGGCGTTCGCCCTGCCGCATCCTCCCACCCTGCGAAGAGGCACCGGCCTCGGTACGCCTGTGAGACGGCAGGACACAGTGGCGGATGGCGCGATCCGCCTTCCGGCACGGGCGGGCGCCTCCACCCGCCCGAACAGGAGCACGGCCTCTGTTACCGTGCGCCGATGTCCAGGATCAAGCAGTTCCAAGTGACCTTCGACTGCGCGGAACCCGCGCGCCTCGCCGGCTTCTGGTGCGAGGTGCTGGGCTACGTCGTACCCCCGGTCCCGACGGGGTTCACCACCTGGGAGGACTACCATCGCTCGCTGCCGCCCGAGGGTCAGGTGATCTACTTCGCCTGCAGTGATCCCTCGGGCGTGGGCCCGCGGTTGCTCTTCCAGCGCGTTCCCGAAGGCAAGGTCGTCAAGAACCGGCTGCATCTCGACGTGCGGGCCGGTACGGGACTGGTGGGGGAGGAGCGCCTGGCCGCGCTGGAGGCCGAATGTGCCCGGTTGGTCGCGCTCGGCGCGGTGCATGTGCGAACGATGCGCGCTGATGGTGAGAACGAGTCCTGCATCGTCATGCAGGACATCGAGGGCAACGAGTTCTGTCTCGACTGAGCGATGTCCGAGCCGGCGAGGTGAGGGGGCCGTCTCCGCCGGACCCTGTGATCCCGCAAGCGGCACAGGCTGTCCGGTGGACAGCGGGATCGCGGCAGTCGGCTGACGCGGAGCAGGGCGTGCCGGACGCCGTGGCCCTTGAGGTGACAGCCGCGGAGACCGCGGACGTCCCATGGGACACGGAGACGGTGGGACCGGCGAACACGCGTCTGCCGCCCTGCCCCCACCGCGGCTCCCGCCGGCCGGCGAAGCTGCTGACGCCTTCCTCCACCGCGTCCCGCCGACGGCCCGAGTGCTCACAGTGCATTCGTCAATTCTCTGACGCGAACTTCGCGTCGGTGCACGTGCACCGGGTGCGGCCTGACATCCGCCACACCCGGAGTGCGTCCCACAGGCGTGCCTGGCGGTCCGTCAACTGTTCAGTCATGTGCCTCCGTTGACGCGTGCGAGGGGCGACGGTCGCAGACCGGCGAACGGGACAGCGGTGGTGCGAGTGGTGGTCCCGCATCGGACGGCGGAGTCCGGACGGCTGAGTCCGGACCTGTCGTGCCGGCCGCAGGCGCACACCCTGCCGAAGCGCGGTCGGCGCATTCGCCGGCCGGGCGACGCGGCCGACGTCCGCGTGCCCAGGTCGAGTGATGGGACGCCCGGACCGCCCTCCTGGAAGCCTCCGAGAGGCGGTTTCAAGCCATCGGTCATTCACCTTGCTGCATCCCTGTACGCGTTCCGGGGGGCCGTGTACCGTCTCGGCCCTACAGCGTCCCAGCCGCTGGATGGGAGCGCTCCCACTCACTACCGGGTGGTAGTCCATCCGCCCTTGCCCGCACCAGGAGGTAACCGTGACACGCATGACGGCTCTGTCAGTGACCAGCTGCGGTCGCCTTTCCTGGATACGGAGACGGTCTGCGGCGACTGGTTGTGCCCTCCGTCAGGAGCCCGGGCCGGTCGCCGGTCGAGCGCTACCTAGGCTCGCTGCGCGGCGGAGTCGGCCGGCGGCCGGTCGCCGGGTTTGGCGCCCGGTGTCGCCGGTACGGACCCCGTACTGACTGCCGGTGCGGACCACGTGCTGATCGTCGGCGCAGCCCGTGCTGATCGCCGGTTGCGCCCTGCCTCGCCGGACCGTCGGCGGACCTCGCCCACGCTGCCCCTTCTGCCGGAGTGGCCGCTCGCGGGCCCGGATGCATGAGACGCCTGGTCCACGACCAGGTCCCCGCATCCCGCCCGGACGCCACCCTTACCCGCGCCGTGTCGGTCGTACGTGCCGGTGAGTGCGCCTTCCATCCCTGTTCGTCCGGACGGATTCCCCGTCGGTCCGGGATCACGCGAGAGTGAGGAAACCAATGGGTCTGCTCGACAAGAACCGTGATTACGTACTCGGTCTGTTCCGCGTCGTCGTCGGGTTGCTGTTCGCCTGCCATGGAGCGGCGACCCTGTTCGACGTGTTCGGCGGCCCCCACGGCGCGGCTCCGGGCCTGTTGGAGTGGCCCGGGTGGTGGGCTGCGGCCATCCAGCTCGTCGGCGGCGTCCTGGTGCTGGTGGGTTGCGGCACCCGGGCGGCGGCGGTCATCTGCTCCGGCTCCATGGCGTACGCCTACTTCAGCACCCACCAGGGGACGGCGCCCCTGCCCATCGAGAACGGCGGGGAGGCGGCTGCGATGTTCTGCTGGGCGTTCCTCCTCATCGCGGCCCTGGGACCGGGCCGTTGGGCCCTGGACCAGGTCCTGTCACGAAGCGACGACACACGGACGGAGGCTCCGCTGACGCGCCACTGAACCAAGGTCCCGACGTTCGGCTCGGCCCGTCCCGCCCGTCCCGCCCGTCACTCGGCACCGACCGTCCACATGGCGAGGCGCACGCCCGCAGGCTTCTGCCGCACCCGAGGGTCTCGTCGTGCGTGCGCCCGTAGTTACGTGTCCCAAGGCCTGAGCGGTGCCGCACCGCGGTACCGGAACTGGAGGCTGTACGCATGAGGAAGACCCCCCTGCTCGCCGCTCTCGCGGCGCTGCTTTCGGTGGCCGCCGTGGCGGCACCCGCGTCATGGGGCTCAGGCCTGACGAACGGCGGTGCGCAGAACCGCGAAGCCCGCACCTGCGCCCGCGGCGCCCTGATGTTCTGCGAGGACTTCGCCACGCTGCAGCCGGGGAAGGCCCGTGGCCGTGGTGGCTGGACCACCGATGTCGCCGACGGCACCCTGACCGTCGAGCGGGACGCCACCCGCCACAGCAAGCACCTGCGCATCCGCACCGAGGACAACGGGCGGGCGTTCCTGCGGGTCGAGAACCTGCACCCGCCCGCCAACAGTTTCTGGGGCCGTGTCCGCCTGCGCGTCGAGGCGTTCCCGGCCGCCCCGGACTGGGCGCACTGGACGATGGTCGAGGCCACGGGGGAGGGGCCGGGGTACGTGAGGCCGCTCGGGGGGCAGTACGTGCCCACGGTCGGGAAGAACCTCTGGGGCGTCGGGTCCGACGGCGGCCCGACCGGGGACTGGACGGCCTGGCGTGAGTCGGCCCCGGCCCGCGCGGGCGTGTGGCAGTGCGTGGAGTGGCGGATGGACGCCCGCGACAACGCGATCTCCGTGTGGATCGACGGGCAGGCCGAGCCGGACCTCACCGTCTCCACCCGTCACCACGGCGGCGCCGACGCCGACTTCGTCTTCCCCCGCTTCCGTACGGTCAAGATCGGCTGGCAGCTCTACCAGGCAGGCCCCAGCCCGTCCTCGTACGACGTGCGCATGGACGACATCGCGCTGGACAGCCGGCGTATCGGTTGCTGAGCGGTGCCGGCACCAGGCCGCTGCCGTGCCGCCGCCGACCGGGACAGCCACGCCGTCCCTCCCGGGCGGCGTGGCCGCGTCGGCCGGCGGCTGCCGGACGAGAGCGGTCGGGCGGCCGTCGCACCCACCGTCGGGCTCGGCGGTTGCCGGGAGCCGCGAGTGACTCCGCACCGGATCACAGCGCTACGGGGTCGCGACAGCGATCGAACACCGCGCCCTGCCCCCACCTCATCCAGTCCGGGCCCCGACGGTGGTACTCGGCACGGCCGGTTCGACGAATTGGCCGGAAGGCTTCCGGCTGGATCCCTCGACCGCCGGCGCTGACGGCATCGGCTGCCGGCCGGTGCTGTCCCGGCGGCAGACGCCGGCGGGCAGGAGTGACATCGTGCGGCCCTGACGGATGGCGCACCCCCGGTGCTCCGCACCACGGCCTCCCTCAAACACCCTGTAGGCGTCCGTCCGGACCGATCGGACCCACCACCACGGCGTCCCTGGCAGCCACCCGGTCCGCGACCCCGCGCTTCATGTGAGCCCCCTCCAGCTGACCGGAGAGGCATGGCATCGAGTCGGGGCGGTGATGAGCGCGGATCCGGGACGTCGCCCGCACGCCACCTCGGAGGCAGGGGGCCGGGGGCGTCCGACGTGACGTCCGGCCCGCGCAGCAGGTCGACAATCCCGGGGCGGGTCGTCACCGCCGCTCAGCCGGAACTCACCGACCACCGGGTGGAGTGGCAGCGGAGCTCCTGACGGCAAGCCCCGGTGCCGTCCCGTGCTCCCGGCGGCTCGGACCGGCGGCGTATGCCAGCGGAGGCGCGATCGCTTGTGCATCAGCTCCCTCGCCGACCCACAGGCCGATGAACAGCGCGGCGGTCGCTTCCAGAAGCCCCGCGCGTTCGAGACCGCCACCGGGCACGGGTACACAGCCCACGTCCCTTACCAACTCGCGTACCCGCACGAGCGCCGACTCGTCGTCCCCGCAGACCGGCACGGCCAGCGGGCGCGCGTCGAAGACGGGCGGCCGCATCCGCCACACGTCTTCGTGGCAGAGGTTGAAAGCCTTGACCACGCGGGCTCCCGGTGCGGCCGCGGCAAGTCGACGCGCGGCCGAAGGACCTCCTTCCGTCAGCAGGCGGAAGCCCGGTCCGACCGGGTTGGAGCAGTCGATCAGCACCTTGTCCTCCAGGGCCGCGTGCAGGTCCCGTGCCACCTCCGTGCCCGCCCCGAAGGGCAACGCGGCCAGCACCACCTCACCGGACCCGGCCGCCGCCCGCATGTCGGCAGGCTTCGCACCGCCTCCGAGGCGTGCCGCGAGCCGCTCCGCCTTGTGTGCGTCCCGTCCCCCGATGACCACCTCGTGTCCGGCCCGCACCCAATGGGCGGCCAGCGCGTCGGCCATGTTCCCTGTGCCCAGTACGCCGATCCTCATCGCACGTTCCTCTCCCATGCCCACTACGACCGTTTCCACCGACGGTAGAAGGTGGTTCGGGCACCATTCGGTACGTGACGACCAACGCCTTCCTCGCCGACTGCCGTGCCCGCCTCGCCTTCGACCTGCTCTCCAACACCTGGAACGCCGTGGTGCTCCGGGCGCTGCGCGACGGTCCAGGGCGACCGGTCGAACTACGTGAAAGCATCGGGGGCATCAGTTCCAAGGTCCTCACCGAGACCCTGCGCCGGCTGCAGTTCAACGGACTGGTCGACCGCCACGCCCGCCCCGGCGGAGCAACAGGGGTCGAGTACCGACTCACCCCTCTGGGACGGACCTTGCTGGCGCCCCTCGAAGCCGTAGGCGCCTGGGCCTTCGAGTACGGCGACGAGGTCATGGCAGCCCGGGCAGCAGCATGCACGTCCGCCCAGGAGTGACTTCCTCCTCGCCGGGGGCTGTACCGCACCCGTTCCGGGCAGACGTGCGAGCCGAGCACGGCGTGGTTGCGGGCCGTCACACGTGGGACGGCAGTCGTGGAGGCCTTCCGGGACTTCACGCGGGCGGCCACCACCGTCCTCCCGGGCAGCGGACGCCCCGAAATTCTCGGCTCCCACGACGACGAGCCGATACCGTCGGCCCATGAAGAAGATCCCGACCCTGTTCCTCCGCGACTTCGACGCCCGTCCGGCGTACGTCATCCCGGAGGTCGACCCCCGGTGCCGGTGGGTGATCGATGGTGAGGGCACGGCCACCAGGAAGTACGACGGCACCTGTGTCCGGCTCGACCGGACCGGCCGGTGGTGGGCTCGCCGCGAAGTCAAACCCGGCAAGCCCACGCCACCCGACTACGAGACCATCGGCTCCGACCCCGTCACCGGCAAGACCGTCGGGTGGGAGCCGGTCGCCCGGACGGCCTTCGCGAAGTTCCACGCCGAGGCCCTCGCCAACAGCGGCGCCGACGAACCGGGGACGTACGAACTCCTCGGCCCGAAGATCAACGGCAACCCGGACGGCTTCGCCGTCCACGTCCTGATGCCTCACGGCTGGTCGACCCCCTCCGTCCGCCAGGACTACGCCACCGCCCCCCGCGACTACACCGGCCTCCGCCGGTGGCTCCACGCCCGCCCGTACGAGGGCATCGTCTGGCACCACGACGACGGCCGCATGGCCAAGCTCAAGGCTCGGGACTTCCCCACCTGACCCACGCCGGGCACGCCCCGCCCCGAGTACCGGGGCGGGGCGCATCCGTGTCCGTCCACGGCGTGGGCATCCCTCTCACGCATGTGCGCCGCTCGGGAAGCCCGGTGGACTGCGCGGACACGTCCGGGACGTTCGGGCCACCGCCGAGTCTCCAGCCGGACACGTCGCGCACCGAGTGCGGCAGCTGCGGCAGGTCGCGCACGGCGGTTCGTCATGCCGATGACCCCACCGCCCGCGCCGGACGAGGGGCGGCCCGACGCCGGGACCGTACGGCGCCGGCCGGTTTCCGGTCAGCCACCGCATCCGCCCTGGTGGTCCGTCAACCCGCCTGCGCGTAGCGGCTGGAGGGGCGAGCCAGGCCCAAGTGGCCGCGCAGCGTGGTGGAGTCGTACGCCGCACGGAATGCCCCGCGTCGCTGCAGCTCCGGGACCAGGCCCCGGGTGATCGCCGTGAGGTCGTGCGGCAGGGTGCCCGGGCGGAGGCGGAAGCCGTCCAGACCGGTGGAACGCCAGTCGAGCAACAGGTCCGCCAGTTCCGCGGGCGTGCCGGTGAAGATCTTGGCGTCGGAGGCGAACACGGACCCGGCCGTCTCGTCCAGACGGGCCTTGCGCCGGGCCGCGGCGCCCGGTTCGTCGTCCAGGAAGACGACGAGGTCCGCGAAGGTCCGCAGTGGGCGGTCGCTCACGTCCCGGCCGGTGCGCTCCACCGCTTCGGCCACCTGGGTGATGATCGCCGCCGTGCCCGCCCGGTCGTGCGGGGTGATGGCGACGACGTCCGAGCTGAGCGCCGCGAACTCGTACGGCGTGGTGGCGTGCGCCAGGCTCACCACCAGCGGCTGCCCCTGGGGGGTGCGCGGGGTGATCGAGGGGCCCTTCACGCTGAAGGTGGTGCCCTGGAAGTCGATGGGGTGGACCTTGTCACGGTCGAGGAAGCGGCCCGTCGCCGCGTCCCGTATCTCCGCGTCGTCCTCCCAGCTGTCCCACAGCCGCCTGGCAGCCTCCACCACCTCGGCGCCCTCCGCGAAGAGGGTGCGCAGCGGCCGGGAGATCAGCTCCGAGTCCGTCACGTCGTCCTCGGTGAGCTGGGGCGTGGTGCGGCGGCCGAAGTGGGCGGCGTCGGCCGCGCGGGACGATATCTGCGGGCGCCAGCCGGCCCGCCCCCTGCTCGCGTGGTCGAGGGTGGCGATGCCGATGGCGAGGTGGAACGGCTCGGTGTGGGTGACGTTGGTGGTGGGGACCAGGCCGATGTGGGTGGTGAGCGGGGCCAGGTGGGCGGCGAGCAGCACCGCGTCGATGCTCCCCCTGACCTGGTCGGTGCGCTCGTCGGGGAGGTGGAAGGCGGCGGACTGGAGGCCGAGGGCGTCCTCGAAGGTGACGAAGTCGATCAGGCCGCGTTCCGCCTCGGCGACCAGGTCGGCCCAGTAGGCGGCGTCGAGCAGCTCGCCGGGCCGGGCACCCTCCTCGCGCCAGGCCGCCGGGTGCCAGCCCGCACCGTCGAGCGCGACGGCCAGGTGCAGCGGGGCGGTCCGGCCGCCGGGGGTGCCGGAGGCGGCGGTCGTGCCGGTCATGCGGAGGTCTCCTTCTGGTCGCGCAGGGGCTCGTCGCGTCGGGGCTTCCCGGGTCCGCCCCATCCGGCCGGGCGGGGCGCGGCGGACAGGCCCAGGTGGTCCCGGAGCGTGGTGCCGGTGTAGTCGTCGCGGTGGACGCCCTTCTCCTGGAGGATCGGCACCACCTGGTCCACGAAGTCGTCCAGGCCCCCCGGGGTGAGGTGGGGCACGAGGACGAAGCCGTCGGCGCCCTCCGTCTGCACGTAGTCGTCGATGGCGTCGGCGATCGTCCGGGGGCTGCCGACGAAGGTCTGGCGGCCGCCGATCTCGATGACCAGCTCCCGGATGGAGAGGTTCCGCTCCTCCGCGAGCTTGCGCCACTGCCGTGCCGTCTCGGCCCGGCCCTTGCGGAAGACGGAGTGCCCCTTCAGGAGGTGCGCCTCGTCCGCGGGCTCGATGTCGGGCAGCGGCCCGTCCGGGTCGTACCCGGACAGGTCGCGGCCCCAGACCGCCTCCAGATGGGCTATCGCGGTCTGCGGACTGACCAGTTCGCGGCTGATCTCCTCCGCGTAGGCGGCGGCCTCCTCGTCGGTGTCGGCGACGACCGCGTTGGCGGTGGGGAGGATCAGCAGGTCCTCGGGGCTCCGGCCGTACGCGGCCAGACGCCGCTTGACGTCCCGGTAGAAGTCCCGGGCCACGTCGATCCGGTTGTGCTTGCTGAAGATGACCTCGGCGTCCGAGGCCGCGAACTCCCGGCCCGCGTCGGACTCGCCGGACTGGATGATCACCGGGTGGCCCTGCGGGCCGGGCGGGGTGGTGAACCGGCCGGAGATGTCGAAGTGCTGCCCCCGGTGGGCGAAGCTGCCGGCCCCGGGAGCGATGAACTCCCCCGTCGCCGCGTCGGCCTTCAGGTCGCCCTCTCCCCAGCTGTCCCACAACTCACGGGTCGCGCTGAGGAATTCGGCCGCCCGGGTGTAGCGGTCGGCTTCGTCGAGGAACCCGCCCCGGCGGAAGTTCTCGCCGGTGAACGCGTCGTAGCTGGTGACCACGTTCCAGGCGGCCCGGCCGCCGCTGAGCCGGTCCAGGGTGGCGAACCGGCGCGCCACCTCGTAGGGCTCGTTGAAGGTGGCGTTGACCGTGGCGGCGAGGCCCAGGCGCGTGGTGACGGCGGCCAGGGCGCTCAGCATGGTCAGGTTCTCCGGGCGTCCCGCGATGTCCAGGTCGTAGACCTGCCCCTTGTGCTCGCGCAGCCGCAGCCCTTCGGCGAGGAAGAAGAAGTCGAACTTGCCGCGTTCGACGGTCTGCGCGAGCCGGATGAAGGAGTCGATGGATATCTGGCTCTCGGAGCGCGGGTCCGACCAGACGGTCACGTTGTGGATGCCGGGCAGCTGCGCTGCGAGATGCACCTGTTTCTTGGGGGCGGCGGGCACGGTGCGGTCTCCTCCTGCGGATTCCGGCGGCGGGACGGTGGGTGGAAAGGGAGGTGGGGGGTGGGGCGGTGACCCTCAGAGAGTGCCTGAGCCGGACGGGATCTGCACAGACCGACCGGCCCCACTTCACAAGGTGTTCATGCCGTGGCGACAGGCGCCGGGGAGACGTACCGCACCCGGTTCTCGAAGGCGACCCCGTGGCTCTTCACGTCGATGGCGATGCGGTCGCCGTCGGCGATCCGGAACCCGTCGTGGAAGCTGGCCTCGTCGGCGCCCAGGAGGATGTAGTTGACCAGTCCGGGCCGCCGTACCGCCGGGAACGTGAACAAGTGGTCCGCCATGTCCTGCACCCGGTAGTAGAGGGCGTCGTCGCCGCAGTCGAACGGGCCCTCCCAGGCAGTCGCGCCGTCCCGGACGATGGTGACCCGGCCGGTCACCGTGCGCGGCGGCGGGCCGAGGAAGAGCCACGGGGTGAGGGCGGTGTCGCACAGCTTGCAGTACGGGTTGTAGCCCGGGTCCTGCCGGTGCAGGCCGATGTCGCACAGGTCGTTGCCGAAGGTGTAACCGGCGTAGTGCGGTGTGCCGTCGGCGTCGTTGACGTAGACGAGGGCGACCTCCGGCTCCTCGATGAGGGCGACCGGCCGCGCGGGCACGTCCAGGTCCTCACCGGGCAGCTTCACCCAGTCGCCGAAGCCCTTGAAGAACCACTTGGGCGGGGTGAACGGGGCGTCGTCCGGAGCGGTTTCACCGCCCCACTTCTTCTTGTGCGTGCCCATGAAACCGCTGAGCAGGGCGTTGCCGGTGGCCTGCGGAAGCAGGGGCGGCAGCAGCCGCAGATCCGGGTCCCCGGCGGTGACGACGACGGTCGCCGCACCCTCGGTGAGGGCGGCCCGCAGGGACTCCTCCGAGCCGTCGCCGGCGATGAAGGCGGCGGCGACCTGGCCGTCCTCCACCCGGTACAGGGTCAGCTGCGTGCCGTCCTCGGGGTGGCCGAAGCCGACATGGCGTTCGCCGTTGTGGAGGGCCTCGAAGAGGACGGGGAGGTGGGAGTGGGGCATCGGTGACTCCTTCGGTAGGTGGGTGGTAGTGGTCGCATCGGGGTGTTCGCAGGTGTTCAGGGATGCGGGGCGAGTGCGGGGACCCGCACGCCCGCGAGGTCGGCCAGGACCTCGTCGACCCGGTCGACCGATCCCCGTATCCACGGCAGGGCGAGCGGGTCCGGCGCCTCCAGGGCCGCCGTGCGCTGTTCGTCGGTCTCGCCGTAGAAGTGGCTGGTCGCCGCGCGGATGCGCAGCGGGCGGCCGGGCTCCCCGAACGCGGTGGCGGGGAGGACGCCGACCCCGTACCGCTCGGAGAGCAGCGCGGCCAGTCCGTCGCCACCGTGCACGCCGTGGGCCTTGGCCAGGTGCTCCCGCAGGTGCTCGAAGTCCGGGTAGAGGTAGCAGGTCGCGGAGACGGGGGCGAGCTCCGCGCCCACGGCGGTGAAGCGGGCGGCGACCGCGCGCACCACCGTCTCGTGCAGCCGCCGGCTCGCCGCGACGCGCTCGGTGACCTCCGGCGGCTCCCCGAACGCCCACGCGGCCGCCGTCTGCACCGGCGCGGGCGGGCTCGACCAGATCTGGCTGGCCACAGCGACGAGCCGGGTGTGCAGGGCGCGCCCCAGCTCGCTGTCGGGCAGCCGCGCCACCCCCGTGCGCCAGCCGCCGAGCGCCAGGTTCTTGGTGAGGCCGCTGGTGACGACGGTCCGCTCGGGGGCGTGCAGCGCAGGGGAGACGGCCGGTTCTGAGCTGTCGAACACCAGGTCGCAGTAGATCTCGTCGGAGACGATGACGAGGTCCAGCTCGCGGGCCGCCTGCGCCAGCCGCCGTACGGTGGCGGCCGACGCGACCGTGCCGGTCGGGTTGTCCGGCACGGTCACGACCACCGCACGCGGGTGCTGCCCGGCGGCCCGCGCGTCGGCGACCGCCTCGCGCAGCCGGTCGGGGTCCGGCACCCCGCCCTGCCCCGGCAGGATCGGCACGGGGATGGGCCGGGCCCCGACCAGCCGGGCCTGGGCCGCGTAGCTCACCCAGCTCGGCACCGGCACGATCACGTCTCCGCCGATGGCCAGGAGCAGGGCGAACAGCAGCGACTTGCTGCCCGGCCCGGCCACGACGAGCCCCGGGTCCACGGCCAGACCGCGCCGCTCCCAGTACCCGGCGACGGCGGTGCGCAGGGCCGGGCTTCCGGCGACGGATCCGTACGCGTTCTCGTCGGCTGCCGCCGCGAGCCGGTCCCTGAGCGCGGGGAGCACGGGCAGGCCGATCTCCCCGCTGGCCATCGACAGGACCCGCTCCCCGGCCCGGCGCCGCCGGGCCAGGGCCTCGTCGGCGGCGAGGGTCGCCGACATGGTGACCGGTGTGGGTTCGGGCATGACAGCTCCAGCGATCGGTGGGTGCTCGACGGGTACGGGGGTCAGGCGGGGGTGGGCGTGGCGTACCGCTCCCGTAGTTCCGCCTTGCGGACCTTGCCGGTCAGGGTTTTCGGGAGGGCCGGGAGGAGTTCCACCCGGTCCGGCAGGAAGCGGGCGTCGTGGCCCGCCTCCGTGACCCGGGCCCGGACCTCCTCCAGCGTGGGGCCCCGGCCGCCGCGCGGGACGACGACGGCGACGATCACGTTGCCGGGACCCTGGCCGGCGGCCGTTTCCAGACCCACCAGCGCGGCTTCCACGGCCCTCGGGTGGCTGCCGATCACCGCCTCCAGTTCCGTCATCGGCGCCACCTGACCGTCCCGCAGCACCGCGTCCCGGGCCCGGCCGATGATGCGGATGCCGCCTCGGCCGTCGTCCCGGGCGAGGTCGCCGGTGTCGAACCAGCCGTCCTCGCCCAGCTCGGCCTCGAACGCCTCGGGGCGCCGGTGGTACCCGAGCGCGAGCGAGGCGCCACGCACCTTGAGCCTGCCGACAGCGACCTCGGCCGCCGAAGCCCCGTACGCCTCCGACGTCTCGATCCGGGTCTCCATGGCCTCGATCGAACGGCCGTTGCTCCGTGCCGCCCAGCCCTCGGGGTCCTCGGGCCGCGTGGTGGTCACGGGGCCGGCCTCGGACATGCCCCACAGGGAGTGCGCGCGGGCGCCGAGCGTCTCGTGGACCTCGTCGGCCAGCTCCTCCAGGACCGGCGCCGAGCCGATCACCACATGCCGCAACGTGCTGGTGTCGCGCCGCTCGGCCCGCTGGGAGGCGGCCACATCGGCGAGGGTGGCCGGCGGCCCGTACAGCAGGGTCGCGCCGTAGCGCTCCACCAGGTCGAGCAGCGCCTCGTTGCGGCGGACGTCCTGGAAGGCGACCGTGCCGCCCAGCATGACGCCGGCCAGGACGCCCTGGGCGAAGCCCGAGTAGTGGACGAGCGGCGTGGAGACCGCCGCCACCCAGCCCTCGCCACGGCCGCTGCCGTCGCCCTCACCCGCCCCGAACGCGTCGACGTATCCGCGTACGGCCGCGTGCACCGTGTTCTGGCTGTGCAGCACCCCCTTCGACAGGCCGGTGGTGCCGGAGGTGAACAGCACCACGAACGGGTCGTCCGCGCCGAGCGCCAGACCGTCCAGCCGGACGGCGGCGCCCTCCTGTTCTTCCCGCTCCCGGGCCACGAAGTGCTCGTGGAAGAGGAGCGCGCCCGCAGGCGGCAGCGGTCCGTCCACCACCAGCACGTGCTTCAGAGAGGGGAGTTCGTCCTTGAGACGGGTTGCGATCTCCGCCAGCGGGGTGCCCGACCACTCGGGGAGGGTGATGCACACCCTCGCTTCCGTGAGGCTGAGACGGTGGCGCAACTCCTCCTCGGTGCAGATGGGCGAGATCGGGATGATGACCGCGCCGACCCGGATCGAGGCGAAGATCAGCGGCACCATCTCCCACCGGTTGGGGAGCTGCACGGCGACGAAGTCACCGCGCCCGACGCCCAGTTCGAGCAGTGCCAGCGCGAACCGGTCGGTCAGCCTGTCCAGTTCGCCGTAGTCGAGCGTGTCGGTACGGGACTCCGCGACGCGCCGGCCCGCGACGGCCAGCCGGCGCGGGCGCAGGCGGGCCTGGCGGTGCAGGTCGTCGAGGAAGGTCTCCTCCCGCCACCAGCCACGGCGGCGGTACTCGGCGGCACGTCGTTCGTGAGCTCCGGACGGCTGTTCGGATGCGGCCCCCGCGGCGGCGGTCGGCCGCTCCCTCGCCGCCGTACTCATCAGCGCTCCTTCCGGCGGGCCGCCAGCAGCTCGGGCAGCGGGTTGCCCGCCCGCGAGGCCGCGATCTCCAGCAGGTCGCGGGTGTTCTGCCGGACCCGGTCGCCGACCCAGTCGAAGACCCACGCCTTGCGGGCCTCCGCCTCCAGGTCGAACGGGACGACCCGGGTGACGGCCAGGGCCGCCGAGGCCGCGCCGCCTATGTTGGCGATCACGCCCGGGACCAGCCCGGCCCCGGACGCGGCCACCTTCTCCTTCGCCGCCGCACTCGAGGCGAGGTTGGCGCCCTCGACCACCAGGCCGGCCCGCAGGCGGTGGGCGTTCTCGGCGTTGATCGCGTACTTCTGCGCCGCCAGGATCAGGATGTCCGCGTCCACGTCGAGCCAGGCGTCGGGTTCACCGGAGAGCTTCACGTCCTGCGGCAGCCGGGTGCGGTCGATGGCCCCGAACTGGTCGGTGATGGCGACGAGGTCGGCGACCGGCAGCCGGTCCGCGCTGATCGTGCCCCGGATGTCGGCGATGCCCACGATGACGTGCCCGCGGTCCTCCAGGAACCGGGCCACCGCCCGGCCCACCGCGCCGAAGCCCTGCACCACGACCCGGGCGGACCCGGTGCGGCCGCTCGCCTCCAGGGCGGTGATCGCGGCGACCCCGACCCCGTGGCCGGTGGCGTCGATGAGGGGCTCGTAGTACGTACGCCAGTCGATCGGCATGTCCGGGGCGCCGAGCCGGTAGCGGGGGTCGTACTTCGCTTCCTCGAAGAAGACGGCCCGGTCGGCGGGGGTGACTCCCATGTCGATGCCGAGGTGGATGCCGCCGTGCAGCAGTGGCTTCACCGTGCGGCCGAAGGTGCGGAAGGTCTCCTCGCGGCTCGCGCCCTCCGAGTTGGTGCCGTCGGCGACGATCCCGGCCTTCGCGCCACCGATACGGAGTCCCGCCAGGGTGAACTTCTCGGTCATGTCCCGGGCCAGGCCCGCGACTTCCTCCTCGGTGACCCCGGTGGTCATCCGGGTGCCGCCCATCGCCAGGCCGTCGACGAGCGTGTCGACGACCACCCATCCCTTGATGGTGCCGCCGCTGCCGTTGAGGTGGACGGTGAGGGCGGGGTCCTGCGGTTCTTCCACTGCTGCACTCATGGTGAGGTCCTTGTTCTGTCCGGATGTACGAGGGGGGTGCGCATACGTAGGGAGGTCGCGTACGTAGGGCGCTCGGGTCACTGGTAGAGCTGGGCGAAGGCGCGCAGGATCTCCAGACCGTCCTTGCGGAACTCCAGGTGGGCCTGGGCGCCGTGGATCCGGCCGTCGTCCGAGCGCAGGAACTCCACGGGCGCGTGCTCGGAGCGGCCGATGGATCGGTAGCCCGCCGGAGCCTCCTGGAGGTACAGGGTGTGCCGGTGGAAGACGGTGACCGTCGGCTTCACGTAGGTGAACAGCGGTTCCTCCGTGTCGACCTGCACCTCGTAGCCGCCGACCCGCTGCGGCCCCTCCGCGAGGCGTCCGCCGGCCGCGACGGCAAGGATCTGCATGCCGCCGCAGATGCCGAAGACCGGCACGTCCGCGGTGGTGACCAGGTCGATCAGGGGCTTGTAGAAAGTGCTGTCGTACGCGCGCACCTTGGTGCCGCTCAGCACGATCGCCTGGTAGCGGCCGTCCACCCGGCTGGGGACGGACGAGGCGTCGACCGCCTCGGTGTCCGAACCCAGTTCCTCGAAGCGGGCGCGGAGTTGTCTGAGGGAGAGCGTTCCGTTGTTGACGACCAGCACGCGGGGCCGGCTCATTCGCTCGCTCCTGTCGTATCGGCGGCGGCCGGGACGCCGGCCTCGGTGATGACCGTCCCGGTGGAGCCGTCCAGCAGGTCCGTCACGGCGGCGCTGCCGATGACGACCCGCTCGACGCCGTGCTCCAGGGCCTCGCCCGCAGCCCGCAGCTTCTTGCGCATGCCTCCCTTGGCACCCTTGTCGCGGAAGGCGGCCGCGTCCTCGGCGCTGATCCGGCGGACCGGCTCCCCGTCGATCAGCAGGTGGCCGACGTCGGTGACGAGGACCAGGTCGCGGGCTCCGGTGGCCCCGGCGATCGCGGCCGCGGCCCGGTCGGCGTCGGTGTTGACCTCCTGGCCGGCCGCGTTCCGGGCGAGCGGGGTGACGAGGTAGGCGTGGCCCGGCTGGAGGTTCTTCAGCGGGGCCGGGTCGACGCCGGTGATCGGGCCGACGAGGTTCTCCAGCTCGACCAGCTGCTTGTCCCGCCACCACCACCGTTCACCCTCGCCCGCGCTGACCAGCCCGTCGCTGCCGAGCAGCCGCTCGGCGGTGATTCCGCGGGCCTCCAGCCGGCCGAGGACGTCCTCGGCCAGCACGCCGCTGACGGTCTTGATGTCGTCGATGACCTCGGGGGTGGTCCACCGGCTCTGGTTGCCGTACCGGTCGCGCAGGATCGCCGTCGGTTCGCTGTAGCGGGCGTCGAGCTTCCGGAGCGGTTTGGACCAGCCGTGGACGAGGACCAGCGGACGGTCACGGCCGTGGCGGGCCAGGTCGTCCCACCAGGTGCCGTCGAGGTCGTCCAGGCAGCTGCCGCCGAGCTTGACCACGGTGGGGACGGAACGCTGCGCGCTCATGCCGGCATCACCGGCTGCTGCGTCAGCCCCGTCTCCTCCGGCAGGCCGAACCGCAGGTTCGTCACCTGCACGGCCTGGCCGGCCGCCCCCTTGACGAGGTTGTCGAGCGCGGCGAGGACGACGATCCGGCCGCCCTCCTCGTCCAGCAGCACCGTCACGTCCGCGTAGTTGGAGCCGAGCACGACCTGTGGGTCGGGCACCGGGATCCGCGTCTCGTTGTGCCGCCGCACCCGGACGAACGGGCGGCCCTTGTAGAAGCGCAGATAGGCCCGATTCAGCTCACGCTGGTCCACCTTCTCGTCGGTGAACACGTACGAACTGGTCAGCAACCCGCGTACGTTGGGGACGCCGTACGCCGACATGGACAGGTTCCCGATGGTGCCGGGCTTGCTCCGCTCCAGGAAGTCACCGACCTCGGCGGCGTGCCGGTGCCCGGTCGGGGAGTACGGGGCGATGGCCCCGGCCCGGAACGGGTGCAGGTCGGAGGTGCGCAGCTGGATGCCGCCGCCGCTCGACCCGCTCTTGCCGTCCACCACCACCGTCTTGAGGTCGAGCCCGAGGCCGAGGGTGAGCGGGGCCAGGCCCAGGGTGATCGCGGTGGCGTAGCAGCCGGGCAGCGAGATCAGTGCCGCGTCCTTCAACTGGTCGCCGATCAGCTCCGGCACGCCGTAGACGAAGCGATCGGCCAGGTCGGTACGCCGTTTGACCTTCGGGTACCAGCGGTCGTGCAGCTCCGGAGTACGGATGCGGAAGGCGCCGCTGAGGTCGACGATGGCCGGGATGCGGTCGGCGAGCAGCGAGGACAGCTCGGCCGAGACCGGTGCGGGGGTGGCGAGGAAGAGGACGTCGACCTTGTCCACGACGTCTTCGGTGACCGGCTGGATGGTCAGGCCCCGGTCGTCGCGGAGGCCGGGGTGGAGCTCGGAGGGGCGGCGGCCGATGTGGGAGGAGCCGCCCAGGAAGGTGAGTTCCAGGTCGGGATGCTGGGTGATGAGGCGGATGAGTTCGCCGCCGGCGAGCCCGGAGGCGCCGACGACTCCTGCACGGATCATGCGAGTAGCTCCTGCACGTAACGGCCGATGGCGGAGGGGATGTCCGCTCCGGTGGCGGAGGCCACGGCCCGGAAGCCGGGGGCGTGGTTGACCTCGTTGACGACGTAGCCGTCGGGGGTGGCGAAGAGGTCGACCCCGTAGATCCCGGGCCCGAGCACGTCCACCACTCCGTCGACGATCTTCAGGACGTCGGGGTCGTGGGCGACCGCGCGGTTCTTGTTGCCGAGGGCCGCGTTGTTGCGCCAGTCGCTGCCGCCGCTCTCGAACTCCGCGGCCCCGATCAGCTCCCGTCCCACGACCAGGCACCGTACCGAGCTGCCGCCGAGGTAGGGCTCCACCACGCTGGCCTGCTCGAAGGCGTGCGCCAGGTCCTCGATGTAGTCGTACACGGAGTGGGCGGTGTCGGCGTGCCGGATCAGCGTCACCCGCTTGCCCATCCCGCCGAAGACGGGCTTGAGGACGAGCGGCAGCGGCAGATCGGCGAGCGCCTTGTCGAAGTCCTTGCGGGAGAGCACGAGCCGGTGGTCCGGCACCGGCACGCCCGCCGTCCGGAGCAGGGCGCGCAGGGCTGCCTTGTTCTCGCAGGCGTGGATGGCCCGGGCGGTGTTCAGCGTGGGGACGCCTGCCGCCTCGGCGAGGGTGGCGATCAGCCCGCCGCGGGTGTAGCTGCGGCTGCGGACCAGCAGGGTGTCGTACCCCTTGATCGCCGGGGCGTCCGGGTGGCCGAGGGAGAGGGACTCGTCGTTGACCCAGTCCAAGCGGAGGCCGAAGGCCGGGGCCGCCTCGATGAGCAGGCGTTCCTCCCAGGCGATCCGGTCCGCGACGAGCGCGACGGCGCGGGGGGCACTCATCTCACTGGCCCCAGTCGCGCAGCTGCATCTCGACCATCTCCAGCGTCAGCCGGCCGTCCTCGACGGCCTCGACGCGGAGGGTCAGGAGGCATTCGGGGCAGGAGAGGGTCTCGCCCAGGGTGACCGGGGGGACGGTCAGATCGGTCTCGCACTCGGGGCATACGCCGGTCAGGGTGGCGGTGGACATCTTCAACTCCGGTGGAAAGTGGGAATGTCAGGGGGTGGGGTGGGTCAGGCGGGGAGGGGGCGGAAGTCGATGGCGGCCTTGCGGATCGCGTCCCGGTCCAGGAGCGGGCGGCCGTCCCGCTCCTGCCGCTCGGCCAGCCACGGGGTGAAGGCGTCGACGTCGACCTCCAGGCCCGAGTCGGCCAGGGCCCAGCGGACCAGGGCGGTGGTCAGGCGGCTACGGACCCGCAACTCGCGTCGGTTGCCGACGAGTTCGGGGGCCAGTGTCTCGTAGGCCACGGGGTGGCTCAGCTGGCCCGGCAGTTCGTACGCGAAGGCGTGCGGCGTGGTCGGTCCGGATTGGAAGGCGTCCCCGAGGCCGGCGCCCCTGAGTGCGATCCGGGACAGCTCGGTGAGGTGGGTGAGGTCGAAACGGGTGTCGCCGTGGATGACGCGCAGCGAGGTGAGCAGCTCGGCCAGCGGGGCGTTCCCGCCGCGCTCACCGATCCCGCCGACGGTTGCCGAGATCCACTGGGCGCCCGCCCGCACGGCGGCCAGGGAGTTGGCGACGGCCATGCCCAGCATGTTGTGCGAGTGGATCTCGATCTCGGAGCCGTCGATCGCGGTGATGTCCGCGATCACCTCCTCCATCTGCCAGGGCGAGAGGTACGCGACGGTCTCCGCGAGCCGGAACCGGTCGGCCCCCGCCGCGAAACCCGCCTCCACATAGGGGACGAGCCGCTCCCTGGGCGTGCGGGCTCCGTCCTCGCCGCTGAACGTGACGTGGAAGCCACGCTCCTTGGCCTGGGTTATGGCCGAACGCGCCAGCGCCTGGAGGAACTTGGGGCTCGCCGACTCCAGCTTCAGTTGCGCGTGCTGCTCGGAGGTGGGGATGGAGTACATGATGTGGCGGACGCCCAGCCGCTCGGCCTCGTCCAGTGCGCGGGCGACCTGGCGGCGGTCGCGTACGACGAGGAGCGACATGCTGCGTTCGGGGGTGATTGCCTCGTGGGTGGCGAGGACCAGGTCGGCGTCCTTGGAGTCCGGCCCGGAGATCATGCCCACCTCGACGAGCTCGACGCCCGTCCGTACGAGCAGGTCCGCGATGGCTGCGGCGTCCTCGGGGCCGAACTCGACACCCGCCATGTGCGCGGAGTCCCGCAGCGTCGCGTCGGATATACGGGGCGGCCGCTCCAGTTTCGCGGGTCCTTCTGCTGCCATTCCCTCTGCTCCTCATCTTCCGAAAAGGGGGCTGTATTTCGCTGATCCACATCCTTCGCTGCCCGGGCGGGAGGGGGCAATATCTTTCGCGTCACGGCTGTGTGGCGGACTGTCAGGGAATGTCAAGAAGGAAAAGGAGTGCAAGGGCGGCGTGAGCCGGTGCCAAATATGGGACGACAGGCGTCCGCCGTTTTGATGCGGGTCCTACTGTGACAGCCATGGATCTCTTCTCACTGCCCCGGCTGGGGGTCGTCGTACCGCCGGAGAACCCCACGGCGGAACCCGAGTTCAGTCATCTGCTCGGTGCCGGCATGAATGTGTACACCTCCCGGTTCCCGGTCACGCCCGGCATCGGGCTCCGGGCGATGCTGGAGACGTACAACGAGGTGCTCCCCGAGCTGCTCGGCAGCTTCGGCGCGCTGCGTCTCGACGCCACGGTGGTGGCGTGCAGCGCGTCGCACTACCTGCTGGAGCCGGAGGGCGACCGGGCCTTCTGCGACGAGCTGTCCGAGCGCGCCGGCTTCCCCGTGCAGTCCTCCACGCAGGCGATCCTCGCGGCCTGCGAGGCGCTCGGGGTGAGGCGCCTGACGCTCGTCTCCCCGTACCAGCCGTGGCTCACCGACACCTCCCGCGCCTTCTGGGAGCGGGCCGGGCTCACGGTCGACGGGGTGGTGCTCGTCCCGGCGGAGGAGGCCGCGACCCCGGGCGGGGACGCGCACTACGACCCGTACGAGGTGACGACCGGGGTGATCCTGCGGCGGATACGGGAGCAGGAGCTGCCCCCGGACACGGCCCTGCTCTTCACGGGCACGGGTATGGGCACACTCGCCGCCCTCGAGGAGCTGGCCGGGTGGGAGCCGCACCGCACACTGCTGACCTCGAACCTGGCGTCGGCCTGGTGGGCGCGGCGCGTGGTGGGGGAGAAGGGCGAGGCGCATCACCCGCTGCTGCGGCGGCTGGAGGGCGCGGCACTCTGACGGGGAGGGCCCGGGGAGCACGGCCGTACGCTCCCCGGGGCCCGCACCGCGGGTCCGCTCAGCCTGCGGACGATTCCGGCATCCGCCAGGCGTAGCCCATGCGGTAGCCGACGCCCCGGACCGTGATAATCCAGCCGCTGGAGCCGAGTTTCGCCCGGAGGCTGCTCACATGCGTGTCGATCGTACGGCTGGTGTGCCCCCAGTCGCTGCCCCACACCCGGGCCATCAGCTCTTTTCGCGTGACGACCGTCTCGGGGGTGGCAGCCAGGGTGTACAGCAGCTCGAATTCCTTCGACGTGACGCCGACGAGCCGGTCGTGCAGCCGCACTTCCCGCAGATGCGGATCGATATGGAGATGGCGCAGGGTAATCGCGGCCGGAAGGGCCTGCTGCGGCTTCGTGCGCCGCAGTACCGCCTCGATACGGGCCCCGAGTTCCCTGAATCCCCAGGTTTTCACCACGCAGTCGTCCGCACCCGCGTGCAGAACGAGGACCCGCTCCAGTTCGGCGTCGGCATCGGTGACCGCTATCAGTGCAGTGTCTCCGCCGTTCCGCAAGGCTCGGCACAATTCCAGTCCGTCGATATCGGGCAGCTCCAGGGAGAACAACACCAGATCCGCTTCGCCGTACACCCGCAGAGCATGCTCTCCGGTGGAGACGCTGCGGGCGGCGAACCCCTGCCGCCTGAGATCGCTCACCATGGCCGCTGCGGCGGAGGTGTCCTGCTCCACCACGAGTACCTGTCTCACGTGCCCACCCTTTCTCCTCGGTCACACGTCAGTCGGGGATGCCGGAGAGCGCGGCGGCCGGGGCACGGGGCGGCGCCTGTGCCGGCGCGGGGGTCCTCCCGGGAGCGCAGGCCAGGCGGCGGTAGACGTAGGCGGCCGAGGCCATGGTCATGTGGTGGTGCCAGCCGGGGAATGAGCGCCCCTCGAAGTCCACGACGCCGAACTGCTGGCGCAGCGTCGCCATCGTCGTGAGTGCGGCGGTGGGGCTGCGCGCCAGCCGGAGGACCTCGTCCACCCGTCGGTCGGTGAGCGTGGTGAGCCAGTACCGGGACGGTTGCCGCCCGTCCGGGTCGGGCCGTTCCAGGATGCGGTACGGGCGTGTGCCCACGTCGTCGCCGATGCCGGGTCTCGGCGACCCCACCGTGCCCGAGTAGGTGTGGACCGGGAGGGCCCGGACGCGGCCGTCGGGGGTCTGCTGGAGCAGGACGTGGGTCTGCCGGGCGTGCCGCAGCTCCATGAGCGCGCTCACGGCGGTCACGACAGGCGGTAGCTGCCCGGTGGGGAGCACCAAGTGGTCCGGGTGGACCTCGCACACGACGTCGGCCCGCTGCCGGGCGAGGCCCGCGAGAACCCCGGCCGCAGCGTCGCACCGGGTGAGGTCGAGCACCCACGGGACACGCGGGAGTTGCGGCTGGGCCGCAGCCTCGGCGGCGTACCCGAGGACATGGTCGGCGGGGGTGCGGCCTGCCTCGGACCCGGGGATACGCGCACGGCGCCTGCGCTCCCGGTCCGTGTCCCACGTACCGCCGAGCACGAGGCTCCAGCCCACCGGGTAGCACTGGGTGCCCGAGACGAGGAAGAAGACCAGCGCGCGCTGGCAGTTGACGGTGCGTCCGGTGGCGGGGTCGAGGCGCCGGTGCACGCCCACCGAGTGCTCGCCGCGCTTGGGGATGATGAGTTCCGCGACGGTCCAGGCGTGCGGTGTCGTGCGCGCGGCGACCCATCGGGCGAGCCGGCGGCGTACCGGGGTCCAGTCCCACGGACTCGCGTTGATGAACTGGTGGAGACCGTGTGCCGCGGCCGAGGGCAGGGACTTCGCCAGTGCCATGCGGCGGGGTGTCTTCTTGCCCGCTACGTGGATCATGGCCCACAGGTATGCCTGGGCCCACCGGCGCTGCTCCGGCCGCTGGAACGCCCGGAAGATTTCGTCCAAGAACGTCTGCATGGACGCGCCGTCGCCCGGCGCCGCCGCGCGTACCTCACTTGACGACATGTAACGCTACGCCCCCTCGATACTGGTCATCGCTCGCACCCGAGTAGATACATGGCACATGAGTACGAGGTGAAAGTACCGTCCGGGACGGAGTTTGCCCGGTTCGGCCGCCGATTTTGCGAGTTCGCGGGCTGACCTGCGAAAACGCCCGTCGGCAGGGCGTAGCGAGGGGGGCGTACGCCGGGAGAGATCAGCTCCACCAGTGGTGGAGCCGCACTCCGGACCGGCCATGTGAAGTGTCAACAAATCATGAACATGACCCGGGCACGGTCCGGTGCACGGCTTCCGCGGCCGGAGACCGCGTCCGGGACGTATACGAGAGGCGACCGCCGGAGGAGGGGCGAGGGTGCCTCCGGCGGCCGATCGTCAGGCCGCCGGGACCGAAGCCTCCTCCGTCTCGGCCACCGGCCGGTGGGCGGGGAATCCGGCCTGCCGGGCGTAGAGCACGACCGCGATCACCGGCAGCAGGAGCAGCAGGACCGTCCAGGGGAAGGACTCGCTGCCGGCCGTGTCGAGCAGGATGCCGCCGACGATGCCCCCGCCCGCCATCGCGACGTTCCAGAGGGTGACGAGCATCGCCTGGGCCGCGTCGGCGGATTCGCCTCCCGCGTCACCGACCGCGGTCTGCAGCAGGGTGGGCACGCCACCCCAGCCGAGCCCCCACAGCACCGCGGCGACGTAGACGAGCGCGGTGGTGTCGGAGAGGACGGCCAGGAGCAGCGAGGCGGCGGCGACGAGCAGGGCGCCGCCGACGGTGAGGCCGCGCAGCCGCCGGTTGATCTGCGCGCCGACGATCCAGATGCTCGCCAGTGAGGCGGCGCCGAAGACGAGGAGGATCAGGCCGGTGGAGCCGCCCAGGCCCAGGTCGTCGAGGTAGGTGGCGATGTACGCGTACAGGATGGTGTGGGCCAGCACGAAGACCAGCGTGACGAAGAGGACCGGGGAGACGCCCGGGATGCGCAAGGTGGGAAGCAGCTTCGGCCGCTCGCCGCGCCCCTGGCCGGGGAAGTCCGGTACCGCCGCGAAGATCCACACCAGGAGCACCACCGTGAGCACCGTCATCGACAGGAACGCCACGCGCCAGCCGAGCCAGTCGCCGAGGAACGTACCGGCGGGCACACCGAGGGAGAGCGCGACGGGGATACCGGCCATGGCGATGGCCAGCGCCTTGCCCTGGAGGTGCACGGGGGCCATACGGCGGGCGTAGCCGGCGAGCAGGGCCCAGGCCAGACCGGCCGCGACACCGGCGACGAACCGGGCCACCATCGTCAACTCGTACACGGACGACACGGCCGTCACGGTGTTGGCCAGGGCGAACCCGCCCATGGCCGTGAGCAGCAGCTTCTTGCGTCGCCAGCCCGCGGTGGCCGCAGTGAGCGGAATCGCGGTCAGGGCGGTGCCGATCGCGTAGACGGTGACCGTCTGACCGGTCGCGGACTCACTCACCCGCAGGTCCTCGCTCATCGCGGGCAGCAGGCCGGCGGGGAGGGTCTCGGTGAGGCTGGTGATGAAGACGGCGGTGGCCAGGGCCAGCAGCGCGAAGAGCGGCAGCTTCTGCTGTCCGTCGCCTCCGTTCTTCGGGTCAGGTGCCGCAACGGCGGTGGGCGCCCTGTCGGGTGCGGTGCTCATGGGGTGTGCTCCAGTGTTCCGGAATGGAGGTGTGGGACGGTGGCGGGCGGGTGGGTGACGGAGGCGGCGGTGGTGATCCGGTGCGGCCGGCTCAGGGGCGGCCGAGTCCGCCGTCGACGGGCAGCCGGGCCCCCGTGGTGAACGTCGCTTCCGTGGCCAGGAAGAGCGCGGCGCGGGCCACTTCCTCCGCGGCGCCGAGACGTCCCAGCGGTGGCAGGGGTACGGTGCCGGAGCCCGGCACCTCGATACAGCCCGGGGCGACCGCGTTCACGCGGATGCCCCGGAAGGCGAGTTCGGCGGCGAGCGCACGCACGGTGTCGGCGCACGGGGTGGGGGCGGTCAGCACGACGGCGCCACCGTCCCTCAGGTGCGGCAGCAGGGGGCGCGCGGCGGGGACGGCGTCGGCGAAGAGGAGATCGACGCCGCCGGGAAGACAGGCGTCCCCGGAGCCGATGGAGCCTCCTCCCATGAGGGCCGCCTCGACGGCCGACGGGGTGACGACACGGGCGGCGGAGCCGAGCTCGGCGATCGCGAGCGCGCGCTCCTCGTCGGTGCGGGCGGTCAGCAGGACCGTCGCCCCGCCCTCCACGAGACGCTTGGCGATGGCCAGCCCGATACCGGTCGCCTCACCGGACACGAGGGCCGTTCTGTGCGCGTACTTGGTCATGGTTGCCGCTGCCTCCCGGGGTGCCTGTTCCTCGCAGGTGGAGCGGTGCCACCGGCGGGGACGACTCTGCGCCCGGGTGCTTCGGAAAACCTTCGGGAAAACTTCGGGTCGGCTGACGGCCGGGGCGCCGGTCCGTCCGACATGTACGGTGGCGGCTATGCGGTTTGGGGTACTCGGGCCACTGGTGGTGTGGGACGGCGAGGGGCGGGAGATCAAGGTTCCCGAAGCCAAGGTCCGTGCCCTGCTGGCGGACCTGCTCGCGAACGACGGGGGGCCGGTCTCCACCGACCGGCTCATCCACGACCTGTGGGGAGACACGCCTCCGGGCAGCCCCGCGGGCGCCCTCCAGGCCAAGGTCTCCCAGCTGCGCCGGGTCATCGGCCGGGACCGGGTGGTGCGCCAGCCCGCCGGTTACCGGTTGCGGCTCGACGACGGCGTCGGCGACGAGGTGGACGCCGTACGGTTCCGTGCCCTCGTGACCGAGGCCCGCCCCGTCCGGGACCCGCGCGCCCGAGCCGCGCTGCTCACGCAGGCCCTGGAGCTGTGGCGGGGACCGGCGTACGGGGACTTCGCGGACGGCCTGTTCGCGCGGGGGCCCGCGGAGCGCCTCGCGGAGCAGCGGCTCTCCGCGCTGGAGGAGCAGGCGGAAGCGCGCCTGGAGGCGGGGGACCACGCGCTCCTCGCCGGGGAGCTCTCCGGACTCGTCGCGCTCCACCCGCTGCGGGAACGCCTGCGCGCCGCCCAGATGAGGGCCCTGTACGCGGCGGGACGCCAGAGCGAGGCGCTCGCGTCGTACGAGGACCTGCGCACCCGGCTCGTGGGAGAGCTGGGGGTCGACCCGAGCCCCGAACTGGTCGCGCTGCACAGGGCGGTGCTGCGGCAGGAGCCGGGACTGAGCGTGCGGGCGTACGGGGCGTCGGCGGACGACTGCGCAGGGTCGGCGGAGCCGTCCCCGCAGGGCGCGGCGTCCACCACGGCCACCGCCCCCGCCACGGGTGCCCCGCCCACCCGAGCCCCCGTTCCTCCCCCCCAGTCCAATCTCCCGGTCCCCCTCACCCCCCTCGTCGGCCGCCGCCAGGCGCTCGGCGAGCTCTCCCAACTCCTCGCCGAGGCACGGCTGGTGACGCTCACCGGCCCCGGTGGCGTGGGCAAGACCCGGCTGGCCGTCGCGGCGGCCACCGTCGAACGGGCCGGCACCCGGGCCGGTGAACTGGCCGACGGGGTGTGGCTCGTGGAGTTCGCCGGCGTCCGCGCCGGCACGTCCGCCGACCTCGCCCAGGTCGTCGCGGCCACCCTCGGTATCCGGGACGACGCCCCCCGCCCCCCGCAGACTGCCGGCACCGGGGCCGCCTCCCTGCCGCACCGCCTCGCCGCCGCCCTGCGCGACCGCCGTACCCTGCTCGTCCTGGACAACTGCGAGCACGTCGTCGACGCCGCCGCCGAGCTCACCGAGCTGCTCCTGCGCACCGCCCCCGGGCTACGGGTCCTGGCCACCGGACAGGAGCCGCTCGGCCTGGCGGGCGAGACGGTGTTCCTGGTCGAACCCCTGCCACCCGCCGACGCGGTCCGGATGTTCATGGAGCGGGCAGCCGCCGCCACCCCCGGCTTCCCGCGCGACCCGGACGCCCTGGAGGAGCCCGAGCGCCGGGCCGTCGCAGAGATCTGCCGCCGCCTCGACGGCATCCCGCTCGCGCTGGAACTGGCCGCCACCCGCGTACGGGCACTGGGAGCGCGGGAGCTGGCGGACCGGCTCCACGACCGGTTCCGGGTGCTGACCTTCGGGCAGCGCGGCGCACCGGCCCGCCAGCAGACACTGCGGGCGGTGATCGACTGGAGCTGGGAGCTGCTCAGCGCCCCGGAACGCATCGTCCTGCGCCGCCTCGCCGCGCACAGCGACGGCTGCGACCTGGCCGCCGCCGAAACGGTCTGCGCGGGGAACGGCGTCGCCCGCGACGAGGTGCTCGACCTCGTCACCCGGCTGGTCGACCGGTCCCTGGTGGTCGTGGTGGGCGGGCCCATCGGCCCCCGCTACCGGCTCCTGGAGTCCGTCGCCGCGTACGCGACCGAACGCCTCCACGAGATGGAGGACCTCGCCGCCGTACGGGACCGTCATCTGGTCCACTACAGGGCCCTGGCCGAGCACGCCGAGCCGCAGCTGCGCGGTGCCGGGCAGCGGCCCTGGCTGACCCGGCTCGACGTGGAGGCGGGGAACCTGCGCACGGCACTCGACGAGGCGGTGCGCCGTGCGGGCGCGGGCGAACCGGACGAGGCGGTGCGACTGGCCACCGCCCTGGCCTGGTGGTGGCTGCTGCGCGGTCGCCTCACGGAAGCCCGCCGCAGCCTGGGGGCGGTGCTGGCCGCTACGTCCACCCGTTCCGCCCCAGCCGAACTCGTGCTGCTGCATGCCGCCTTCGCCCTGCTCACCGGGGACCACGCCGCGGCCGCCTTCACGGCGGACAGCTGCGGCCTCACCGCCACCGGCGACGCCGTGCCCGACCCCGTACGCCGGGCGCGGGCGCTGTGGCTCTGTGCGTACGGCCTGTTCAGCGCGGGCGACGCGACGAAGGGCGACGAGGTGAACACCCACGCGCTCACCCTGTTTACCGCCGCGCAGGACCAATGGGGCACCGCCGCCGCACTCGGTCTGCGCGCCACGCTCGCGCTGGTCTGCGGCGACCTCGCCCGCCTCGGCCGTGACGGGCTGCGCAGCGCCCTGATCTTCCGTGAACTGGGCGACCGGTGGGGCGAGTTGCAGACCGTTTCGCCGCTCGCCGCGCTCGCCGAGATCAAGGGCGCGTACGAGGAGGCGGAGCGGCGCCAGCACGAGGGTCTGCGCATGGCGAGGGAGCTGGGCCTCGAGGCGGAGGTGTCCGCGCGGCTCTCCGGCCTCGGACGGCTCGCCCTGCTCGCCCGCGACTGGGACCGCGCGCGCCACTTGCACGAACAGGCGCGCACCATCGCCGTCGAACAGGGCTACAAGTACGGTGAGATCCACTCCGAGATGGGCCTCGCCCTCGGCGCGCGCCGTTCGGGCGACCTGGAGGGGGCCGAGGCGTACCTGCTGCACCTCCGCGACGGCTACGCCGACGTCTCCTCCCGGGCGGGCGACCACCTGCTCCTGGCCGAGCTCGGCTTCGTCGCCGAGCTGCGCGGCGACGCGTGCGGGGCGGCGGCCCGCCACCTGGAGGGCCTGGAGATCGCTCTCGCCCTCGACGAGCCCCGCGCCCTGGC
>NZ_JBEXWB010000019.1:0-45175 GCF_040629645.1 Streptomyces sp. NPDC005899
GTTCCCGGCCGCCACCGCGTCCCCGGCCCCTTCCCCCCCCGCGGGGGGGCGGTGCGCCGCCCCCCCCCCCACCCCGGCGACCCGCCGAGTGGAACCACCGTGTGCTGCCGGCGAGAACCGCAGATGGGCCCGTGGTGCCCGAGCGAACGGGCCAGGTGCGCGAGGCGCGCTCCCACCCCTGCTCGATCTTGCCCACGTCTGCCTATGGATCCTCGTGGGCTGTTCCACGCTGGCGATGGCCGGATCAGCTCGCCGAGCCTGCGACGGTAGGCCAGTCGCGGGCCGAGCGGGGCTCAGGGCGCCCTTGGCCCAGCTCAGTAGCCGCTCCGTGAACAAAGTTCGAGGAGCATGCGTGAATACCGTGTTGCCGGGCACTAGGGCTATCGAACCGAGGTCCTGGATTCGGATGCAGCCGGGATCTGTCAACCATGCAGCAGACGCAGGCCGTGGCGACTGCCGCTTATACGTACACACGTCGAGTCGGACGTGATGATAGGAGCTTAAAATGATCATTCTTGGACTTATTCTGCTGATTATCGGCCTGCTTGTCGGCATGGGGCTGCTGACGACGATCGGCGGCATCCTCATTCTCGTGGGCGCCATCCTGTGGATCCTGGGCGCGACCGGTCGCGCCGTCGGTGGGCGTAAGCACTTCTTCTAAGATCAGGGCACCTCACCCACTTGCGCTTCGAGTGACTGTCCGTGCCTTCCCCCGCGTCGGTAAGCCGCACCGTGTGCAGCTTTCGGACCACTCGTGGCGGGGGGAGGCACGGACAGTCCGGCCGGGGAGACAGGTGGGAATTGCGCGGGCGGGCCGTGCGCCCACCCCGGCGGTGCTCGGTGGCGGTGAGTTCGCCCTTGCCGCGTCGCAGGTCAGAAACGGCATTACTTCGTCCGTTGGCGGCGTCGGCCTGCGTGTTCATTCGGGCGCCCCACTACTCACGTCGCTCGTGTGCCGTTGGTGGAAGGTCTTGCCTGGGGCCAGAGGCGCAACCGTCAAAATCAAGTCGCGGATCTTCTGCTCGAACACCCTTTTCTGTTCTCGGCGCTCGGCTTCGGCTCGCTGGTCGGCCGCAGCGGTTTGTTTCTCGCGCCTTCAGCCGCAAAAGCGCCGACCTGCCGCGCGAGGCACTGGTCCTGGCGTCCACGCTGTGCTGGGGCGGCAGGGCAAAGCCGCTGCAGTCCGCACCGGTGAGGCGTGAGGCGGCCACCTTCGACCCTGACTCGCAGGCTCGTCCAGTACCTCGCTCGGCCATGTCCCCAGCGCGGAGCTGGCTGACGGCTGTACCGCTGGCGCGCGACACCGCGGTGAGATACGGGGAACCGGCCACGCTGCGCACCACGGACCTGGGCGGTGCACACGATCCCGCCGGCCGGTCCCGAGCCCCTCAAGCGGGAGCATCGGCGCCGACACGCTCGGCCTTCTCCTCGCTGTGCTGGCGACCGCGGCCGGCGTGCAGGACTCCGTCGCCGGCACGACACGGCTCGACCAAGCCGGCGCCGCTGACCATACGGGCATCCGCAGGGTGCAGGTCGACGGCGGGTACCGCCAGCACCTTGTCGAAGACGCCGCGCCCCTCTTCGACATGGAGATCACCGTCGGCAGGCCCGCTACCAGGGGTTTAACCCCGGTCTCGAGACGTTGGGGCCGTGGAGCGGACCTACGAATGGTGATGCTCCACCGGCGCCCGGCCTGCGACTGCGAAACCCCGCCCATCCGCTCCGAGGCCGTGATCGGCATCGCCATGACCGACCTCATGGCTCGCCGCCCCACCAGTCGGAACACCATTTCCTGGCGTGACCCGAAGAAGGGCACCCGCCGGGCGAGTAACCAGTCGGCGACTGCAGACGCACACGCTCCCGCATCCGGGGTGTCGGGGGTGCCAGGGGCGGGGAGCGTTGTGCTGGGGACCAGGGTGGGTTGGCGCCTGAGACCCCCTGTGAGGCCCAGGCAGTCCGTTCCAGAGCGTCATGAGCCCAGTTGCACCGTTCGATGATCCGTCGTCGGCGCCCGACCCGTTCGCTGGACTCGACTCTCCTGCGGTTCCTCATGGAGCCGGCCGCACACACCTGCTCTCGGAGTTGCATGGTGCAGGGCGCGCCGACTCCTCGACGTTCGGGTGACCGCTGTCCTGAGGTCCTGGCTGGACGATCCCGAGCCTGCGGCCGTGGAGCCGAGGTCTTGCCAATTGGTAACTCATAGGTTACCAATAAGGAGTGGACCCGTTCATTGCCCTGGCCGATCCCGTACGTCGTGACCTGCTGCGCGCCCTCGCCTCCGGCCCGGCACGCGTGGTCGACCTCGCGGCGCAGCACCCGATCAGCCGGCCCGCGGTGAGCAGACACCTGCGACTCCTGACCGAGGCAGGGCTGGTCACCGTCGAGGACCACGGTCGCGAGCGCCACTACGCGCTCGCCCGCCCGGGCCTCGCTCCGGTCCGCGCCCTGCTCGACGAGCTCGCCGAACGTCGCCCTCCGATCCCCGAGAGCGCTTTCGATGCCCTCGACCTGGAGGTCCGCAGGACCGTCCACGACCGCCGGGCCGGCACCGATGCCGCTCCCGATACCGGAAGACCTCAGGAGGAATCCGCATGACCAGCACCCCCACCGGACGTCGCGTGAACGTCGACGGCCTGGACAGCATCGCTTTCGACCGCACCTTTCGGGCCGGCATCAAGGACGTCTGGGCTGCGGTTACCGAGTCGGACCGGCTGGCCCGATGGATCGGCGAATGGACCGGCGATCCGTCGACCGGTTCGGTCGACTTCCGGATGCTGTACGAGGGCGACGAGCACCGTGCTGAGCTCCTCACCATCCAGGAGTGCCAGGCCCCCCGCCGCCTCGTCCTCAAGTCGCAGGTGCCCGGCCAGGAACTCATCTGGCACATGACTCTCACGCTCGTCGAGCACGAGGGCACCACCACGCTCACCTTCACCCAGTCAGTCGGCGACGACCCGGCGATGGCGGGCGGGGTCGGCCCCGGCTGGGACTACTACCTCGACCGACTCGTCCTCGCCGAGACCGGCGGTGACCCGGCGTCAGTCGACTTCGGCGACTACCACCCGATCCACGCACAGCACTACCTCGACCTGTTCCGCTGAGGCCGGCCAGGACGCCGAGTGCAGCTGGAGGCGCAGGCGGTCGACGACGCGCTGATCTGGTCGCGGTGCTGATGGTGGACCAGCGGATCAGCCCGCCCGGCGAGCGGCGAACTCAGGCGCGCCTGGCGATGCTGCTGCCGCAGCTGTCCGTCGGTCGGGAGACCGTTCCGTCGGCGTCGGAGCACCCGCCCTGGTGATCGAGCACGTCCTCAGCCCCGCCGCGATCGACCGCGCGATCGCCAAAGGATAGTGCCGCTCGAAGGTCCTGCAGCAGTCAGCGCAGGACGGCGGCCGCCGCCTGCGCTCACCGCGTCTTCCACTCAGGTCACTGGACAGGCCCCAGCAGTCCTACAGGTTCCATGCCTGGTAGCCGTTGTCCCAGCTTGCCCAGCTGCAGGTGTGGAGGCGCAGACCGTTGCCAGGGCTGTAGTCCAAGCACTCCCCGGTGGCTACGTTCTGCCAGCTGACCCACTCTCCGCCGGGGGCGTAGTACGTCCGCCACTTCTGGTAGCCGTTGTTGTAGCTTGCGTCGCTGCATGCGTGGGTGCGTATGTCGTGTCCGCTGCTGCCGTCGAGGCACAGCCCGGTCTTCACGTTCTTGAACTTCCAGTCGCTGCCGACGTTGTCCGCCCGCCACTTCTGCTAGCCCGCGCTGTAGCTCGCGTCGTCGCATTCGTGCGCCCGGAGCCCGTAGGCGCTGCTGTCATCCAGGCATGCGGTCCTGTACCGGTAATTGACGAAGTTCCCGTACCCGACGCCGGCGGAACCGCTTGCGTCCATGCCGTCGGACATGTTGTGCAGGGGCGCTTCAGGGGTCGACAGAGCGGGGAGGGCCGGAGCGGCGGGAGTTGCAGAGTTCGTGATGGCGGCCGAGGCCGTCGCGCTGGGCGCAGCAGCGAGTGCCCCGATCATTCCGATGACGGCGGCGGCCAGGACAAAAGTCTTCCGCATGGGTGAAGCCTCCTGAATTGCGATGTGTCTTGGCTTACAGGGCTGTTTCATGCCGCGTCCCCTGCGGTACGAAGGAGCGTCCGAGTTGGCCTTCCGTACGAAGGTTCGCCGCTGGGACGACGACAGTTGCGTACGTGGCGTTTCTCCGGTGTCGGGTTCGGCCAGGGTGGATGCGGCGGTTTGCGACCACCGTCCGCAAGAGGGACGACTGCAACACGCTGAGGACGGGACAACCCAGGCCCGATCCCAGCGCGACAGCGCCTCGGGAGACGAGTGCGGTACGTGCGTTCCGCAACCCATCCTCCTGAGGACAGGCATGACGCTAGATCGAATTTCTCGGCCCGGACAGGGCCCGGCGCGCCATCGGCAGGGCCTCACGCGCCAATACGATCCGGACCACCGCCTGCAGCCGCCGGGCCGGTCGGGCACCGCGGACACGCCGCAGTTTCCCGGTACGGTGGCGGCGGCCTTCACGCGGCTGAACGCGACAGCCGCCGCACGGTTCGGGGTCGGCTCGGACAGGTTCGCCGGCCTGGTCGGTATGGCCCCCGAGCATCTGGCGAACGACCGCTACCGCACTCCGGCGTCCACCAACATCCGTATCTGGGAACTCATGATCGCGCAGGCCCCCTGGCATGAGGTCTCACTGCACATGGCCTACCAGAGCACCCTGGGAGCCCTGGGGCTCTGGGACTACCTCATCACCCAGGCGCCCACACCACTGGAAGGGCTGCGCGACGCGGCCCGTTTCGTCGCGACGGTGGCCGACGCCGGCACCGAGGGCCTGGGCATCGAGGAAGAGGGCAGCACATCACCCTCAGCCACATCAACGCCGCCGACCTGACCGACGATGTCGCATCCGCCATACGAGCCTACTCCCTGAGCCTGCTCCACCTTCGGATCAGCGAGAGCGCTCGCCGCACCATCACGCCTACGAAGGTCTCCCTCGCGGCCCGCGCCCCCCGGTCCCACCACAGCCTCATACGCCTCTACGGCACCACCGCCATCGACTTCACCGGCCCGGTCAACTCCATCACCTTCACCACCGCCGACCTCCTCACACCCCAGCCACACGCCCCCGGCCTGTCAGCCCACCTGCGAAGACACGCCGAACAGCAACTCGCTGACGCTGTTCCCCTGCGCGACTGGCTCGACATGTTCCGCGCCACCCTCCGGACCGCCCAGAACTCCGAGCTGCCCACCCTCAAGACTGCCAGCCGGCAGATGTCCCTCAGCACCCGCACACTCCAACGCCGCCTCGAGGAGCACCAGACCACCTGGTCACAGGAACTCCAGGCACTACGCCGCGAACACACCTTCCGCCTGCTCACCATGACCGGCCTGTCCCTCAGCTCCATCGCCGACCGAGTCGGCTACGCCGACACCGGCGGCCTGCGCCGTGCCGTCCAGCGATGGACCGGGCAACCCGTCTCCGCGGTCCGTGACCACCACGCCCACCACCACACGGCGAAACCGCCGACCGCCCGGCACAACACCTGACAGCAGCATCGGGTCGAGGCGAAGCAATGGGCGAGGAGCGAGGACGGCCTTCACGACCCGGTGATGCGGGTTGGTACCGCACCGGAGTTTTCGGAGCAGGCGCCAGCTCCTGAGGGCGGCCATGTCCTGATCGACGAGGCACCGGATCTCGGCATGGCTCCTGGGCTGGCGTCGCTTCCGTCGCTTGGGTCGGCGACCTCGAAACGGCGAGGAGGAGTCAAGCCTGTGGATCTGCCTTCCCCGAGCCGTCGGTCCGTCGGGAAGGAGCAGCCGACGTGCGAGGACAAAGCACGTCAAGCCCTGGCTCGCGCGGGCCGGTATCGGTGGGCGACCGCCCCCGACCGGAACTCATGGCGGTCCACGAGCTCGAGCTGAATGCGCTCGCGCAGACCGGCGAGCAACGTCGGCCCGTGTCCGGCAAGGACCGGCTGAACAAGGAACTCGTACTCGTCGATCAGTTCCAGATCTGCCAGCGCCAGGGGGAGCGTCACGCCACCCACCCACAGGCCCTCGCCTGACTCCTGCTTGAGCCGCCGAACCGCTTGCTCCAAGTCGCCCCGCACCAGGTCGGCATTCCAATCGACTCTGCTCAGCGTGCTCGACACGACGTACTTCTTCGCCCGGTCGATGGTTTCGGCGAAGGGGATTTGCCACTCACCCATTCCGTCAGGCCACGTGCCCGTGGCAGGCTTCCGCCACGCAGCCTCCATCATCTCGTAGGTCACCCGGCCGAACAGCAGGGCATCGGCTCGCTCCATCTCAGCGGTCCAGTAGCGCATCGACTCCTCGTCCGGGGGGAGCCCTGCCTCGTGGTGACAGCAGCCGTCGAGTGTGACGTTGATCGAGTATCGAAGTGGTCTCATCCTCGCTGCTCTCCCTTGATGCGCGCCCGCGTTCACCGGCCGAACTCAGATGACTGCCGGGCTTTTCTCTTTCGGCGCCCCGATCGGACCTACTGTGGCGCCGTCATGATGCGCACTCTAGCTTCGTCGTGCTGCGAACCAGACCGCAGATCGAGCACGCGACCGATTCGGCACGTTCAGGTCGCAAAGGGGCGGCGCCCATTACGCTCGACTTCGATGGACGGTGCCGCGTCACCTACCGTCGGCGCAGGATCAACGACGAACGTGGCAAGCGTTGCTTGACCAGATCATCGAAGCGCGAAGGTGGGAGCCGGTGAGGTAGCTGTCGGGCGTCCTGTCGCACCGAGAGTGGCGGTAGCCCGTCAGCCTTTCAACCTGTTGATCAGACGCTCGACGGTGATGCGGTCCTTGTGGAGTCCGGCGCAGTGGGCGACGGGCCGATCGCCTCCGCTGCCCTTCCTCTTCCGGTCGGCCGAATGGTCCCGCATTCTCCGGGATGACGGCCTTGAGGTGCCGTTCGCGCAGGTGGGCGGGGTTCGCTCACGCTCGGTGGCCCTCCGGCCCCCGGTGAGGCCGGGGTACGCCAGGACGTCCTTACCGACATGTTGACTACGCGGGAGCCAAGGGCGTCGCCATGCGCGTGCAGGCCCCGAAATGCGGGTACGGTGCCCGAAAGCGGGGTGTGCCGCGGCCGACGGGCCTTCGTCCCCGGCATGACGCGGTGGAACGGAAGAACTCCACCGTCATCACCGACGGGGACCTCTCAGCCGGCTTGGCCGATGGGCACGGTGCGGGTTCCTGGAGCGAAGCCGTCGAAGGACTGCTCCCAGGATTCCCCCGGCCAGTAGTAGGTCACACGTCCCTCGGACGGCCGGTAATGGGCGGTGTAGACCGTTCCCAATCCTTCGTCGTACGCGGATTGATACAACGGCGGCTTGAGCATCGCCGCCACGTCCGTTCCGGCAGAACGGATGGCCTTCAGCCGCTCCTGGGTCCGGGAGAATTGCTCCTGCTCGTCGGGCACCGGTACGTGCTGGTGGTTGGCGGCGCAGGCATCCGCTGCCCCAGTCATAGGAATGTCCGGTCCCACGAACACGGTCACTTCCTGTTCGGAGTCGACGAGAGTGACGTTCTGCGGGATCGCGATCGGTATGGACCGTAGTCTGCCGACTGCCTCATCAACGCTGTTACACGTCTCCAACAGGTAGCGCAGGACGATCAGGATCGCGAAACCGGGGCCGTGGACGAATCGCCCACCGAAGGTGAGTGACACCGCGAGCCCGGCGTCGTTCATTCCGTCCAGCAAGCCCCAGGCGGCATCCTGCATTCCGATCACCGGCCGGAGGAAGTGGGAGGAGACAATGGTGCCCTCACACTCGTCGGGACTGAAGTCGTAGTTGCGCAGCAGGGTGCCACCGCCGCCGATCTGGGTGCAGCCCGAGAAGAACGGTCGCAGCGCCGCGAGGGTGAGAAAGGTTTCCCCTTCGGGCCGGTCGAGCTGACAGGCGAGGCGGTCGAGAACCGGGACCAGCTCCGGCATGTGCGCCTCGAACAGCTTCCGAGCACGATCCGCGCCTTCCGAGGTCCGGCTTTCCTCGGTCATCCATCCTTCCGCGAGCGGCCACAGGGACTGTGTATGGGTGGCCCATCGCCCGTCGCTTCCGTCGCCGACCTCGATAGCCCGGAAGGTCTTCTTCCGTTGACTCATGCTGTCGCTCCCTTGTGGACGTCAAGTCAGGTGACGGCAACTTAGCTGCTTGCGCAGGCTACTTCACCAGATCAGGCTTGGGGCGAGAGAGCCGGTAGCCCGAAGAAAGCCCCCCAGTGGGCATCCCCGAGGCCCTGTTCGCCGACCCGCGCAGACCGGACGCCCCTCAGAAGACGTTGCTCCATCGACGAGGGTGAGTATGGGTTCGCGGGCCTTCGCCTTTGACCTTTGACCTTTGACCAAGAATGCTCGTGCCGATGACGCTCGTGAGCAATACGCCTAGGCCGTGTTTTAGGACTGGGGTCCGTGTCTCGCCTCGTGCCCTGATGATCTCGGTGTGGGGCGAGGGGATCTTTCAGATGACCAGTGGGCGGTGCTGGGGCCGTTGTTGCCGGTCGCGGTGTTGGGCAGGCCGTCGCTCGGCCGGCGGCGGTTGATCGACGGGATCCGTTGGCGGGTGCGGACTGGTGCTCCGTGGCGGGATCTGCCACCCGAGTACGGTCCTGGGCAGACGGTCTATGGGCTCTTCCGTCGCTGGCAGCGCGAAGGTGTCTGGTCGGCGGTCCTGACCGGGTTGCAGGCCCGGGCGGATGCCGCCGGCTTGATCACTTGGGACGTGAACGTCGACTCCACGATCTGCCGGGCCCATCAGCACGCGGCCGGTGCCCGGCGGGACAGCCGAGCCCAGAAGGAACCGCCGGGCGGCAATCGGGCCGAACCCGACGACCATGGCCTGGGCCGGCCCCGCGGGGGCTGGACCACGAAGATTCACCTTGCCTGCGAGCAAGGGCAGAAGCCGTTATCGCTGCTGGTCACAGCAGGTCAGCGTGGAGACAGCCCGCAGTTCACGGCGGTGCTGGAAGCCATCCGGGTTCCCCGTCCCGGGCTGGGCCGGCCGCGGGTTCGTCCGTTGCGGGTGCGAGGCGACAAGGCGTATTCATCGCGCGCGAACCGTGCGTATCTGCGTCGGCGCGGGATCCTCCGCACGATCCCGGAACCAGCCGATCAGGCCGGCCACCGCAAGCGCCGGGGAAAGGCTGGCGGGCGGCCTCCGGCCTCCGGCCTTCGACCGTGAGGACTACAAGGCCCGGCACGCGGTCGAGTGCGGCATCAACCGGCTGAAACGGAACCGGGCGGTGGCCACCCGGTTCGACGAACTTGCGGTCCGCTTCGAGGCGACCATCCTCATCGCAGCGATCAACGAATGACTGTGACCTGGCGAGCTCTATTCACTTTCGCGAGTGCCAGGAGCGATCACTTCGCTCGTTGGGAGGCACTCATTCGGCCTGGGTTCGATGGTGACACTGACGGACAGCACCTCGCTCGGCAACTGACAGGCCGGGCGAGGTGAGCCTGTTGGTGCGACGAACCAATTACTCTCCGGGCTGGTCGTCCGGGACAGCCCGGAAAGCAGTCAGGTGAGCCGGGTTGTGGCATACACCTCGATGGCGTCGCGCTGGTACGCGGCCAGGCCCGGTGCGATCGCCTCGTACGCGGCGCGCCAGGCGCTGTTGTCCACGCAGGAGCGTCCGACGGCGCGGTACTCGTCGGCGGAGACGGGGCGCAGTTCGGTCATGGCCTGGTACTGGGCGTCGATCTGAGCCTGCACGGGCGCGGCGTCGGCCGGGTGGCCGGCGGCCATCAGGTCGGCCAGCAGGATCATTTGCGTCGTGCGCTCGCGCTGTCCGGCCTCGATGTCCAGCGGGTCATCGCGGCGACCGTGCGGGCGACTTCCGCGGCGTGCTCGGGGAAGTCGTGCAGGCTCTCCTGGTACTGGGAGGGCTGGATGCCCTCGAACAGGTTCTCCGGTCGGTTGATGGTCATAGGGTTGCCGTCCTTTCTGGAACGTTCCAGTTCGGCGATCGTGCGGGAGACGGTGCCGGCCAGGGCGTCGAGCCGGTCACGCTCGGCGAGCAGTCGCCGGTGGTGGCCGCGTAGGGCGTCCACCTCGTCGACCTGCTCGGCGAGGATCCGGCCGACCTCGGGGAGCCCTACGCCCAGTGCCCGCAGTACGAGAATTTGCTGCAGCCGCAGCAGCTGGTGCTCCCCGTAGTAGCGGTGGCCGTTGGCCCCGATCCGGGCGGGCGGCAGCAGGCCGACCTCGTCGTAGTGCCGCAGGGTCCGGGCGGTCACGCCCGACATCCGAGCGATCTCCGCGATAGGCCAGTCCATTGCTGTCTCCCTCACGATCGCGTCACCGGGCCGGTTTCTCCGGCCCTGTTAAGGACGGTAGAAGCTGCCGCAGCGGCAACCGCAAGCCCGCACCCTCACGATCTGGATGACGGCCCCGGGACTTTCCCGGACGGCCCCACCCAGCACACCAGGAAGTTTCAAAACACGGCTTAGGCGGTCCCGTGCACCGCTTGCACGCTTTGTGGTCGAAGGCCAGTGGCCTGCCGCTCCGGCTCGCCCCCGCCATGGCCTGCTCAGGGGTTCCAGAAGACGGTGGTGAACACGCGCTCGAAGCGTCGGGCCGCGAGGTCCTCGCGCTGGATCACCCAGTGGACGGTCGCACCTTCCCGCCTCTCCACGTTCCTGCCGGCGTACCAGTCGGCGAGGAGCACCCAGTCGGCCACGTCGTCCGAGACGGGACCGTCCCAGTGGCCGGCGTCCACCGCCTGCGCCGCGAGGGACGCCGCGACGTCGACCGGGTCGAACTCCACGGCTTCCTCGTCCGCGTATCCTCCGATCTGCATCTGCGCCGAGGGAGCGATGAGGTCCTTGGTGTCCTCCCATATCTCGACGAGTTCGGAGCAGTAGGGGTGCCCGGGAAGGAGTACGGCTTCCTCCTCACCGGGGGGAACGATGAACTGGTGGTGGGGGAGCGACACGTCGGTCCGCGCCCGGAGCGGCCCTTCCGGATAGCTGGCGAACACCCTGTCGTACTCGGCGATGTTCCCCGAGTTCCAGGCGTACGGATCCCGCGGCGCGACGGCCACGTCGGCCGGTACGTGGATCACCGTCCCCGCGGAGGTGTCGTCCCCAGGCTCGGGCAGGGCGAAGAACAACAGCAGGCCGTCGGGCGGCAAGGAGAGGTCCGTCGCGCCGGCCGGCAGTGCGGCGAGGTCGATCGAGGCCACGAGGGGGTGTTCGGGGTCCGGGGTGTCGGCCGGAAGCGGTAGGGGGCCGCCGAACCGTCCCACCACCGGCCCGGTGTCCTCGCCGGACAGCGTCAGGGTGGCACAGGGACGGGCTGTGGCCAGCCACCGTTCCACATGGTCGGCCGGCACGCCTCGGACCGCGGCTGCTTCACGGAAGGGACGGAACCGGCCCCGTATCGCAGATGTCATGGGCGCACCGTACCGAACGAAGCGGAGGGTGGCGTCGGCACATCTCCCCTGCAGGGAACCCCCGTTGGCGGTCGACGACAGGGCGCCACGAGGAGACCACCGAAAGCTCCCCCGGCGGTCGGACGATGACGCTCGCACCCGCCGCACCGTCAGCCGAACGGCAGGACCACCAGCGGAACCTGACGCAGGGCGCTCAGGGTGAGCGGGAGGCCGGCCAGAGCGCAGACGGCACGCATGGCGATGGAGCTGTCGGCCTTGCCCGGCTCGATGCCTGCCTCCTCCACGGTGCCGGCGGCTTCGAATGCCGCCCGCAGTTCGGCGGGCATACGGGGAAGATCCTCCTCCAGGGCGAGACCGTCGACGTCGACCCATGCGACCTGCTTGCCGTCGACGGCATAGGTGAGGCTGGCGTCCCCGTTGATGCTGAACACGCTCGTGGCTCCCGTCCGACCATCGGCGGACAGTGCCTTTGCCGCGTCCTCGAAGGTGAACCCGGAGTCGTCGTAGACGAAGGTCCACTCGCCGACGCGTCCCGCCAACAGCGCCGCGGACGATCCCGGGTCCATACCGAGAGCCGCGCACGGCAGTGACGTCCACTCGTCCGGCCTGCTGTCGGGGAGTTCGCAGGGCTGCATCAACCTCGTTCTGGCGCCGAGCCTTTCCAGCGCCTCCGCCGGTTCGATGCCGTGCACGACATGCAGGATGTGTACGGGTCGTCGGAGGCCAGATCAGTGATCCACATCGGCGTTCCTTCGGGATCGAGCGTGTGCGGCGGGAAGCCGGGCGTCGGCATCATGGACCTCTTTTCCTCAGTGGCGCGTGTGGCCTCCCTGGCAGCGGGTCCGCAGGTGACGCCAGGAAAACCTGCGTCTGGCAACGCCCCGATCGGGGAAAGACGACGGTTACCGTAGCCCCCCTCTCGCCACATCCCTCAACTGGGCTTGTCCTACCGGCAACTCAGAACGACGAGGTGCATCCAACGAGCCAACGTGTTCGCCGTCCTGAGCGGCGAACTCGGTGGCGAGGCACTGCGTCCGGCCACCTGTGGCCGTACGCGAAGTTGCGGATCATGCGTTCAGTTCGGCTCCGGTCAGCAGGACGGGCAAGCTGTGGGGCGCGTGGTCGTCAACCATAGTCATGTAGATGGATGGCGTCGTCGTCCGCTTCCACGGGGTGGGCGAGCACGGCGTGTTCATGCGCGGCGAGCGCGGTCTCCGTGTCACCGGGGTGGGCGGCGAGGGCCCGGCCGAGTTCGGCGCCGTCCTGCATGGCCAGATTGGCGCCTTGACCGTTCCGCGCCCGGAAGTGGGCGGCATCGCCGAGCAGGGCCGCCCCGAGCAAGGGCATGGCATCTGTTGATGCACTGAACAAGGGCCTGGCGCCGCTGGGAACCACCGCCCAGGCCGGGGGGCTCGGACGCGGCAGTGACATGGGCGTCACGCTCAACTCGCTGTCCGCGATCCTCACACTGATGCTCGTCGCCGCGCTCGGAGTGCGCAACGGCGTACTGCTCGACACCCGCGAGCGCGTCCGGGAGGTCGGTGTCCAGGAGGCGCTCGCTTCATTCCGCCCGCGCCCTGCCCCCGGTCCCGTTGTGCGCCCGGCCGGACCAGTGGCGTGCGGCTTCGGGCCGGACCGGGCGCGGTGGATGTCAGCGCGTCACGCCGAGTTTCGGTAGCACCGTTTCCGCCACCCGGTAGGCATCCTCCAGCAGCGGGTTCCCGGACAGGATGAAGGTGTCGACGCCGAGGTCCTCGAACTCCTTGAGGCGTTCGACGACCTGGGCCGTCGACCCGACCACCGCCGTGCCGGGGCCGGGCCGGAACAGGCTCATGCCCGGCCACATGTTGGGGTGCGTCTCCAGTTCGCGCGCCCTTGCCGGGACCTTGCCGCCGTGCTGGCGGAACTGGCGCTGCCAGCCCACCCCGTCCTCGCCCGCCCGGTCGCCTAGCTGACGGGCGTACGTCGCCTCGCTCGTGACGTCCAGCAGGTGGTCGACCGCCGCCCATGCCTGGTCCTCCGTGTCGCGGACGATCAGGTGGAGACGCAGCCCGATGCGCAGGGTGCGGCCGTACGCGGCCGCCCGCGCGCGAACCCGCTCCAGCTTCTCCTTCAGCAGGTGCGGCGGTTCGCCCCAGGTGAGGAAGACGTCGACGTGCTGCGCCGCCATCTCGATGCCGGGGGCCGAGGAGCCGCCGAACCACAGCGGGATGTGCGGGTCCTGGACGGGTTTCAGCTCACGGAACGAGGCGCCGGCGTTCTTCAGGTCGTAGAAGCGGCCCTTGTGGTCGAAGACCTCACCGGCCGTCAGCCGCTTGACGATCGACCAGTACTCGGCGCTGAGTTCGTAGCGTTCGTCGTGCTCGACGTGGAGTCCGTACTCCTGGAGCGATTTCGTGGAGCCGTTGACGACGTTGAAGCGCAGCCGGCCGCCGAAGAGCTGGTCGAAACTCAGTGCCATCTTGGCCAGCAGGGTGGGTGAGATGAGGCCGGGGTGGACCGCGAGCAGCGGTTTGAAGCGGGTGCTGGTGGAGGCGGCGAGGGCGCTGCCCAGCGGCCAGACGTCGTAGAGGTCGGTGGCGAGCAGGGCACCGCTGTAGCCGAGCTGCTCCACGGTTGCGGCGAGCCGGCTGAGGTAGCCGAGGTCGGCGGTGCGCCGCCCCTGCGGCTCCCAGGGGTAGGCCCCTTCGCGGGGGATGATGTACCAGAGGACTTCGGGCGCCATGCTGCTCAAACCGCCTTCGGGCCGGAGGCGGAAAGGGCGCCGGCGGCCGCGGCGACCGCGTGTGCTTGGGCGGTGGCGACCTCGACCGGCCGGTCGATGAAGCCGATGCGGTGGAAGATGTCCGCGGCTTCCTGCTGTTCGGCGATGAACGCGTCGCTGACGCGCTCGATCTTCCACGGCAGGGCGCGCAGGGCGGTCTCCCAGTCGTCGGCGCTCCCGCCCAGGTCGGCGGCGGCGATCTCGGCCGCCGTACGGGGGTTGGCGGCCGCCCAGTCGTCGGCGCGCCGCAGGGCGCGGGTGAGCGCCTCGATGACCTCCGGCCGGTTCTCCGCGAGTTCGCGCCGGGTGAAGAACACGGACCGGTCGCTGATCACGTCGCCGGTCGGGATGAGGGTGCGCAGTCCGCCGGTCCTGCGCGCGGCCGCCAGCTGTGGTCCCTGGGCGACCCATGCGGCGATGTGTCCGTCACGCAGCAGCTGCTCGCTGTGGTCGGTGCTGCGGACCGCGGTGATGTCGTCGGCGTAGGAGAGCCCGGCGTCGTCGAGGGCCTTGGCGATCAGATGGGTCTGCCATGACCCGATGGCGAGGTGGACCGTGGTGCCCCGCAGGTCGGCGACCGTGCGGACGGGGCTGTCCACCGGGACGAGGAGCGCGCCGTGCTCGGGGCGCGGGGCGGACACTGCGGTGTAGACGAGGTCGTGGCCGGCCGCCTGGGCGGTGACGGGCGGGGTGGATCCGGTGCCGCCGAAGTCGATGACGCCCTGGGTGAGGAGCTCACCGGTGTGGACCCCGTTGGTGTACGGGTGGAAGGCGACCGTCTCACCGAGAGCGGCTAGCTCCTCCTGGGCGAAGCCGAGGCGGGAGAGGTGGTACAGGTGGAAGAGAGACGGGTTGCTGCTGTGGACACCGATGGTGATGGTCATTCAGATTACTCCGACTTCGGCAGTTACGGCGGGGGCGGGGGAGGGGGCAGGGGGCGACGAGGGAGGAGCGGCGGGGGAGGGTTCGACACCGAGGTCGTTCAGCAGCCGCCGGCGCAGGGCCGCGAACGCGGGGTCGCCGGGGTCCCGCGGCCGGTCGACGGCGACGGTCTCATCGGTGACGAGCTTGCCGTCGCGCAGCACGGCGACGCGGTCCGCGAGACGGACCGCCTCGTCGACGTCGTGGGTGACCAGGAGGACGGCAGGGCGGTGCTTGCGGCACAGCTCACCCACCAGGTCCTGCATCTTCAGCCGGGTCAGGGCGTCCAGGGCGGCGAACGGCTCGTCCAGCAGCAGCAGTTCGGGCTCACGCACCAGCGCCCGGGCGAGTGCCACGCGTTGCGCCTCGCCTCCGGAGAGCGTGGCGGGCCAGGCGCCGGCGTGCCGTTCCAGGCCCACTTCGGCCAGGGCCCGGAGTCCGTGGGCGGAGCGGCTGCGCGGCAGGGCGACGGTCACATTGGCGAGGACCTTCTTGGACGGTACGAGGCGGGGCTCCTGGAAGACGATGGTGCGGGCCTCGGGGACGAGCACCTCCCCTGCGTCGGCTCCGTCCAGTGCTCCCAGGATGCGGAGCAGGGTGGTCTTGCCGCTGCCGCTGGCACCCAGCAGGGCGACGAACTCGCCCCGGGCGATGTCGAGCCGGAGACCGTCGAGCACGGCCCGGGTGCCGAAGATCCGGCGCAGTCCGCGTACCCGTACGGCGGCCCGCTGCGTCGGGTCGGTCATCGTGTCCCTCCTTGCGGGGACCGCCAGGGCATCAGGACGCGTTCCAGCAGTCGTACGAGGATGTCGGCGGCCAGGCCGAGAAGGCCGTAGATCAGGATGCAGACGGCGAGGATGTCGGTGCGTGCGTAGCTCTGCGCCTGCGACATCAGGTAGCCGATGCCCGCGGTGGCGTTGATCTCCTCGGCGGCGATGAGGGCGATCACGCTGAGCGTCATGGACAGCCGCAGGCCGGCCAGGAGGGACGGCAGGGCTCCGGGCAGGACGACCTCCCGCACGATGGCGAGCCTGCTCATCCTGAAGCTGCGCATGGCCTCGACGAGCTTGGGGTCGGTGTTGCGCACGCCGCTCGACGTGGACACGTACATGGGGAAGGTGGTGGCGACGGCGATGAGCAGGATCTTGGCCGTCTCGTTGATCCCGAACCAGACCATGAACAGGGGGACCAGCGCGAGGAAGGGGATGGTGCGCAGGGTTTGGAGGGAGGAGTCGAGGAGCTCGTCGCCGATCCGGGTGAATCCGGTGGTGATACCGAGGACCAGCCCGGCGGCGAGCCCGAGGAGCAGGCCGATCCCGGACCGGGTCAGTGAGGTGGTGAGCGCGTCGGGCAGCTGCCCGTTCCCCCACAGCTCTCCCACGGCCCGCAGGACCTCCCCGGGCGACGCCAGCACGTCGGGGGTGAGGAGCCCGGTGGCGGAGGCCGCCCACCACAGGAGGAGCAGGGCCACCGGGCCCAGCGCGCGGACGGTCAGGGCGAGCGGACGGCCGCGCGACTTGCGGAGTTGGGGCCGAGGGGTGACCAGGCCCTGCGTGGCGGTCCCTTCGTGGACCGCGCTCATGTCAGCTTCTCGACGTCGAGGAGGTGGGACGCGACATCGACCTGTCCCTGGGTGACCTTCTGCTCCGCGTAGAAGCGGGCGACGGCCTCGAAGCGTTCGACGTCCTCGGGGCCGATCGGGTCGACCGTGCCGCCCTTCGCGATGATCGCGGTCTGCACCTGTAGGGCCTTGCCGGTGACGGCGGTGGGGCCGACGTCGGTGAAGACGTTCAGATAGGCGGCGGGATTCTTCTTCTCCCGGACGCTGGCGTCGTGGAGGTAGCGGTACAGCGCCTCGACGATCTCGGGGTGCTTGTCGGCGAAGCCCGTACGGACCGCGTTCAGGCTGTAGTTGTCGGAACCGACAGCGGCGCCGTCGGCGACGAAGTGGGCCTTGCCGCTGCCGATCTCGGCCACGGCGTAGGTGGCCCAGACGGCCCAGGCGTCGACCTTGCCCGCGTTGAACACGGCGGCGGTCTGGTCGGGGCGCAGATAGACCCGCTGCACCTTGTCCGCCGGGATGCCGGCCTTGGCGAGCGCCTTGAGCAGCAGGTACTCCCCGGTGCCGCCCTGGTTGACGGCGACCTTCTTCCCCACGAGAGCGGCGACGGAGTCGATGCCCGAACCGTTGCGGACCAGGATTCCCTCGCCCGCCGCGTCGGGTTCGACGGCGGTGAAGAACTTGAAGCCGGGGCGCTGGGCGAGGGAGGTGACGCCCGAGGTGATGGAGCCGGTGGCGAAGTCGAGCTGGTCGGCGTTCATGGCCTGTGCGGCCGGCGCGAAGGGGCCCGCGCTGCCGGTCCACTCCACCTTGGCACCGGCCTTGCCGAGAGCCTTGTCGAGGCTGCCGTCCTTCTTGCCGACGGCGAGGACTCCGGAGTTGCCCGGGTCGGGAATGCGCACGGTGACGGTGCTCGCGGCGCCCGTTGCGCTGTCGGCCTCGGAGGTACCGCAGGCGCTGAGAGCAAGCAGCGCAGTGACCGTGAGGAGTGCGGGTGCGATGGCCGTACGGCCCGGTCGGTGCGGGTTCATGGTGACAGTGGTCCTAGGGGTTCGGGGATGGACGTGGGGTCGGGGTGGAGCCGGGCGAGGGCGGCGGCCCTGCGCAGTGGCGCGGGGTCGGCCCACGCCGCGACGTCCACGGGCTCCGGGAGGAAACCGTGGGCGCGCAGCGCGCTCTCCTGCTCGGCGAGCAGGCCGAGCCGCTCGGCCGACAGGTCGGGGTGCAGGGTGAGATGGGTGCCCGGGCGGTAGGCGCCCGCGACTCCGTCGGCGCCCGCCCCGGTCTCGGCACCGAGGATGCGGTCGACCTCGGCCGGTTCTCCGGTGGCCCAGTCGGCCGCCCGGAGCAGGACGGCGAGGAAGCGGTCGACGAGCCCGGGGTGGTCCTCCAGCAACTGCTGGTGGACGGTGATGGGCCGGGGGGTCCCGTTGTTGACGCGGAACCGGCGCTCGGGCAGCTGGTCCAGTTCCACGGCGACCTCGGCCCCGGTCTTGCGAGCCGCTTCGACGGCGAGGGCACCCTTCACGTACACCGCGTCGACGTCGCCGCGCCGCAGCGCGTCGAGTTCGGCGGCCCACTGGCCGTGGTGCGCGTCTGCGGGGACGTCGACCAAGGCCGCGTCGTCCAGGGTCAGACCGGCGGATTCGAGGGCGCCCTGGAATCCGCGCAGCGCCATGGCCCGCCAGAAGTCGATGGCCAGGGTGTGGGAGGGCACGGCGAGCCGCAGTCCGCGCAGGGCGCCGGCTCCCGTGATCCCGGATCCGGGGGCGACCAGTACGACCTGGCGCTCCTCGATCCAGGTCAGGCCGATCAGCCGGGTCTGCTCACCACGCGAACGGGCCCACAGGGCGGGCACGTTGCCACCCTCTCGGAACAGTCCCGGCAGGGCGTGGGTGAAGTGGGCGCCACGGTCGGCGTCGGGACCGGCGTCCTGGAGGGAGCGCACGGCGATGCCGTCGGAGGCGAACTCGTCGCTGAGCCAGCGCCGGTCGGCGGCGATGCCGGTCGCGGTGGGTACGGGACAGCGGGTGAACCAGAGGGTACTGGGCAGGACGGCGGAACGCGTCATGGAGTCTTCCCGAGGGGTCGGCGAAGCAGGAGGGGCGCACCGGCGCGGCGCCGGGCACCGAGACGGGCCGCGGCCCGCGGGGACACTCCGGAAGGATCACCGGATGCGGCGGGGCGGGACAGCGGCGGGCCCGGTCGGCGCGAGCGCCGGCGAAGGGGTGAAGGGGCTGCTGGGGCTCAGCGACAGGAGGCGCTGGGCCCGGTCGGCGCGAGCGCCGGCGAAGGGGTGAAGGGGCTGCTGGGGCTCAGCGACAGGAGGCGCTGGAGACGCGTGCCAGGTCGATGTGGCGGCGCAGCGTGAGGGCGAGCCGGACCGGAGCGGTGATGCCCGGGGTCGTGGCGCGGGGGCCTGCCATGGCACTGCTCCTTTCCGTTCGCCGGTGGTGAGGGCTGAAGCCTGCCACGGGCCGCCTCTGCCCACAACTTGCTTCCCACAATGTGGGATTGACTGTAAACAGAGTGTTTCACAGGACCGTTCATCCCCATCTCCCCTCCCGTAATGTGGCAACCATGGGATCTCGTAGGTCCTCCCACACGAGCGGAGAGTGGAACGACATGACCGAGGCCGCGGCGGTGCCCGCACCCGGCGGAGCCCAGGCAGTGCTGCGCGCGCTGGACGTCCTGCACTGCTTCCACGACAACGGCCCCGACCTGAGCGCCTCCGACCTCGCCCGGCGGCTGGAGCTCTCCGTCTCCACGGCCCACCGTCTGGCCCGCACCCTTCTCGGCGCGGGCTTCCTGGAGCAGGACGCGCGCACATCGCGCTACCGGCTCGGCCCGGCAGTGACCGAACTGGGCCGGCTCTCGTACCACCAGCGGGGGCTCCACCTGGCCGCCCCCGAACTGACCGACCTGGCGCAGCGCACGGGTGCGACGGCCGACCTGGCGCTACGCAGCGGCCCGCACGCGGTGATCGTCGCCGGCGGCTCGGTCACCCCGCACACCGGGTTGCGCAGGCCGCTGCACTCCACGGCACTGGGCAAGGTCCTGCTGGCCTGGGCCCGGCCGGGCGAGGGCGGACCGGCCGCACTTCCGCCCCTGCGCGCCTTCACCGACCGCACGATCGTGGAACCCGACCTGCTGCAGGCCGAGTTGGCGCGGGTACGGACCCAGGAGTACGCGCTCAACGACGGCGAGTCGGCGCTCGGGGTACGCACCCTGGCCGTCCCCGTCCTGGACGGATCCGGCTGCGCGCGCTTCGCGCTCGCCGTGCGCGCCACCCCGTCCGTGATCACGGACGAACGGACGGGCTGGTTCCTCGAACAGGCCCGATCCTGTGCGCGCGCCCTTGCGGTGCTGCTGCTGACTCCGGCCGAACGTCGCCCGCCCGCCCCGTGACGGACGGCTCCGGCAGGTGCACGCGCGACGCTGTACCCCGCCCGGGGAGGGCTTGCCCAAGCCTCCAGGCGCCGGTGGCGCCGGTGGTGCCGTCGGCGTTGAACGTGGCGGCGGTTCCGTTGCCGCCGGGTTTGCCCGGGCACACCGGGCTCGCGGCGCCGCCCGCACCACCTGCTCCGCCCTTGTGGCCGCCTCCGACGGTGGAGGCTCCGCCGTTACCGCCCTTGCCGCCGGCGATACCGGCGCCCGCGTTGCCCACGCCGCCCACACCACCCTCGCCGCCGGTGCCACCGAGGGTCGCACTACAGGGTGTCGGCGCCGTTCTTCCCGTCGATCGTGTCGTTCCTCCCGAGTCCGCAGATCACGTCGGCGGCGTTCGTGCCGTTCAGCGTGTCGTGCCCGGTGGTGCCGGTGATGGTGCATCCGTTGGCGTTGTCGACGGTGGTGGCCTCGGCGTCGGAGTTGTTCCCGGATGCCGGGTCGTCCTGGTCGGCGTCAACGCGACGTCCCAGGGAAACACGCGGAACCTTCCTGGTCGGAGCGCCACTCGAAGCCCTGTTCAGGAAGGACCGCCGCGACCCAGGGCGCGACCCACAGGAGACCGAGGGTGCGACCCAGGGCACGACCCGCAGACGGCCACAGGGGGCGCGTGCGGCGGGCGGTTCGGTCCGCCGGGCGGCCCGGTGAGGCGGTCCGGTCACGTGGACCGCTCGTGTTGGCCGAATGACGATCGTGTGACAGGAGGGGCCATGGACATGACCGATGCCAGGAGAGCTGAATAGGGTCGCAACGATCTCGGAGTCCGGGCCCGGCGCGGTGACCCCCGTCCGCCGGGCCACGGCCCCGTGCGCCCCTACGACTTGGAGTCCTCGTGTACCGCAGACTCATCACTCCCGGCGTGCTCGCGGCCGCCCTCGTGCTGGCGATCCCGGCATCGGCGTCCGCGGGCGCCCCGGGTCCGTCCGCCGCCCGTACCTTCTCGCCCGGGGCGCCGGGCATCGGTGACCCGTACTACCCGGACCACGGCAACGGCGGTTACGACGTCTCCCACTACGACCTACGCCTGAAGTACCAGCCGGAGACGGACCTGCTGGAGGGCACGGCGACGATCCTCGCCACCTCGACGCAGGACCTGTCGAGCTTCGACCTCGACTTCGGCCTCGCCGTGAGCGAGGTGCGCGTCAACGGCAGGAAGGCCACGTACGCACGCGAGGGCGTCCAGGAACTGCGGATCACTCCGCCGGCCGGTCTGACCAAGGGGGCGGCCTTCACGGTCGTCGTGCGGTACGCGGGCAGGCCGTCAGAGTTGCAGCTGTACGGCTTCACGTCCTGGCAGCGCACGCCTGACGGCGGTGTGGCGGCGAACGAGCCGGAGGCGGCGGCCTGGTGGTTCCCCTCGAACGACCACCCGCGGGACAAGGCGACGTACGACGTCTCGGTCGCGGTCCCCGACGGCACGCAGGCGATCTCCAACGGTGTCCTGCAGTCGCAGTCGTCGAAGCTGGGCTGGACCCGGTTCAACTGGCGTTCGGCGAAGCCGCAGGCCACGTATCTGGCCACCCTCGCCATCGGGAAGTTCGACCTCACCACCGACACCACGGCCGGCGGCCTGCCCGTGGTCAACGCCTACAGCAAGGACCTGGGCGGCAACTACGGCGCCGCGCGCGCCAGCGTGGAGCGCACCACAGAGGTCGCGGAGTGGCTGGAGACGGTGTTCGGGAAGTACCCCTTCGACGCGCTCGGCGGCTATGTGCCGAACGTGCCGAGCAGCTTCGCCCTGGAGACCCAGACCCGGCCGTTCTACAGCCCGAAGCAGTTCGCCAACGGGTCGAACGTCTCGGTCGTCGTCCATGAGCTGGCGCACCAGTGGTACGGCGACAGCGTCTCGGTCGACACCTGGCGGGACATCTGGGTCAACGAGGGCTTCGCGCGCTACAGCCAGTGGCTGTGGTCGGAGAAGGAGGGCGAGGGGACCGCGCAGGAGCTCGCCGACCACGTGTACGCGCAGCACCCGGCGGACGACGCGTTCTGGACGGTGAAGCCGGGCGACCCGGGGGCGGACAACCAGTTCCACGGCGCCGTCTACGACCGGGGCGCGCTGGCGATCCAGGCGCTGCGCAACGCGGTCGGCGAGGACGACTTCTTCGCCATCCTCAAGGGCTGGCCGCAACGGCACGCGTACGGCAACGCGAAGGTGTCCGACTTTGCGCGCTACGCAGAGGAGGTGTCGGGCCGGCCGCTCGCCGCGCTCTTCGACACCTGGCTGTACCAGCCGTCGAAGCCCACCTCACCCGCCGCCCGGCAGGCGGGCGTGTCCCCCACCGGAGACCGGAAGGCCCCGAGGTCGTGGAAGCGGATCGCCGCGACGAACGGGCTGCACGCGCACTGAGCGACCGTGTGGCCGCACCGCTCCGCCGCCGGTCTCATCCGGTGGCGGAGCGGTGCCGGGCCCGCGCGTGCAAGCCCGCCCGTACTGCCGGCTGGTGGCCCCTGACAACCCGCCGGAGCGCCATGCGTTCGACCACGTCGACATCTCCGCGCGGCCACGACCTCCTGGTACACCAGCACGAGGCATCACAACGCCGCGTTCCGACCCCCGCACAAGCCTGATACTGCTCTGCAGGCTGCTGCTCGCCCGGGTGCAGCTGCGGGAGAGCCTGTGGAGCACGTGGCGGCGGCGGCCGAGTTCGACAGAAGTCGGAGGTACACCGCTCGTGGCGGCGAACTGCAACCCCATCGTGGGGAGGGGGCTCCACTCGACCCGTCAGTTCCCCACTTCTACGGCACGGCCACGACTACGACACGCACTACCTGACGGGATGAGGTGAGATGTGCCCGTGACCCATGATCCGCAAGTGCTCTGCCTGCTGCACTGGCACGGTGAGCCGCCCTACGGGCTGACCGCGCTGGGCGTCACCCCGGACCGGCTGACCGAGGCGGAGGAGAAGGCCGCAGCGGCCCTGGCCGGCCTGGCCCTCCCCGCCTCGTGGGCGGACGCGCACCCGGCACTGCGGCGGCACCTCGTCGCCGCGTGCCGGCCGGTCCCGACGGCGGGTCTCCGGCACGTCACGGACGACCGTCCGGCCCTCGACGAAGGCCGCGCCCGGCACGACTGCCTACGCGCCCTGACCGCCGAGTGGCCCGGCACCGAGCCTCTGCCGACCGAGGAGGCCGACCGGCTGCCGGGGCTGACCGCCCTCACCCGGCTGACCGCCCTGGTCTGCCGGATGCCGCCGGAGGTGTGGCCGGAAGCCGAGGAGGACCTCCTCGACATCTACGACACCTACACGGTCGGCACCCTGCCATAGCATCGACTCGGCCGGTCACCGGGACGGGCGCGGCGACCGGCAAGGAAGGGAGGAGCGGCGCCCCGGCAGCCTGGCGGTGCTCCGGTGGTCGTCGTGGTAGTACGTGCCGGCCCCCGCCCCGGTTCGGGTACACCGCGGCTGCGGACACCTGCGACTTCACGGGCGGGTCCGTCACCTCACCCGAGCCCTGCCGTCCCAGCACGCGGCCTCTTCGCCACTCGGGCCGCCGGCGCGTGTGACGGGCCGATGCGGCCGTCATCGCCGAAGGGCTCCAGGAGCCGTACTTCAAGAACGACGGTCGCCGCGCCGCCGGACTCCTCGTCGAGCACACCGACAGGCGAGTGGGCTCCCCCTCCTGCACGCCCCGTCGCAAGGTCGCGATGTCCCTTTCTGGGCCGCGCGTGTGCGGATGTGCTGGTTTCGGGACTGATGCAGGAGGTTGCGGTGTCATGCTGGGGGTGTGGAAGGGGCCAACGTCGTTGGCCGCTGTGGATGTTAGCTCCGCGGATCTTGAGAGCGTTCTCGTGCGCGATTCGCGGTCCCTGTCGACCCGCGCGGTCACTGGAGCCGAGTTGGACCGGCCCGGAGCTCGGTGGCCTGAGGAAGACCAAGGAAGATCGCGATACCGAAGGGGCGGGGCGGGGCTGGGGAACGAAGCGGTCACGCGACATCGGCAGGGTGCTGGGCAGGGTGGTGCGGGCCGCTCCGCGCGGTGTCGGGCCGTAACGGACCGGGCAGGCCATGGGCGAAGGAGCGGTGATCACAGAGGGGATGGGCGATGACGAAGCTCGGCCAAGGGGCACTGTTCCTGTTCTACTACCTCGACGTTGTCGCTGTTCTCGCCATCGGGGACTGGGTTTCCGATGTGGGCCCTCTGCTCTGTGGCAGCCCGGTCGCTTTCGTCGCTGGGTTTGTCACCCAGGCGGTACATGACGTCTATCGGCGACGTGCGGAGCGCAACGCGCGTCTGTAAGAGCCCTGTAGGACAGCGCAGCCCGGGAACCGCGCTGGACGTAGTGCAGAAGGCTCCGCGCCGCGCTGCCGGGCGGTCCGACGTCGACGGCGAACGATCCAGCATCGATGTCACCGGACAACTGTCACGCTGTTTGTCACGCACCTCCGACGCGGCTGTCACGCTGCCGGCCGGGCCCTGAACCACGGGGCCGACCCCGAATTTCGGCCTCGCACCGAACAGCGTGACCATCCACCCGATGCGACTACGGAGCGCAACCGGTGCCATTTCGGCGGGAGCGGTCCCCGGCCCGTGTCCCCGGCGATACCGTGGTGAGCAACGTCAGTTCTGCCCTCTGGAGCCCTCGATGAGCGAACAGCCGGCCCCCACCGGCACTGCCGCCCGGCAGCTGGAGCCCGCGGCCGCCGACGCGGTCCGCGCGTACGCGGCCAAGACCCGCGCCGACGCCGACCGGTTCGCCGCCGTCCTGGAGGACATCGCCACCAACGGCCTGCCCGACCCCGAACAGTGCACCCCGTGGGAGGAGCTGCGCGAGGCCCACCTCGCCCGCCTCGCCGCGCAGCGCCCGGCCGTCGCCTGATGCCCAGGCAGCACGGCCCCCGCCGTGCCCGGATCGCGTTCTCCGACTCCGCCGCGAAGCAGCTGGAGAGCTTGACCGGCGAGGCGGACATCCACGCCCTGGACCGCGCCTTGGTCGTCGTCTCCGTGGACCCCGAAGCCGGCGAGCCGATCCCCGGCGACACCGTCGGCCCCCAGCTGCGGGAGTACGCCGACGAAGTCGAGCGCGTCCGGCTCCTGTACTGGGTCACTGCCCTTCGGACCGTGGTCGTCGTCGCCTACCTCGAGGTATGACCCGCGACGTCCTGGACGAGGCCCACCGGGTGCTGCCGGCACGGCCGACCTCACCGCATGTCCATCGGCTGGTGAGGAATGGCTCGCGTAAAGGGAAGACCTAGGACTGACTGACCTGATGACGGGCGGGCTCTTCCTCGCCCGCCGAAGGCGGAGTACCGGAAGTACGGCCGGGCGGGCCACCGGGCCCGCGACCCGCCTTGCACCCTGACCTACGAACGCTGCGCCGGCGGCTCCGTTGCGTGCCGTCCGAAGACGGCCTTGTGTGAGTGGGCGGTGGGGTGGCAGCCGGGTGGGCGTCAGCGGAATCGCGGAGTGGATGTCCTGGTAGCGGGCGCCCGACGGGGCTGTGGTCGCTGTCATGGGGTGACCAAGCGGACGCTGTGACGGGTCCAGCAGGCTGGTTGCCGGCTGTCATGGCTTTCGCTGTTCCTGGGCGGATCAGGCCCGGTGGCAGACGGCGTCGGTGCGGACGACGCGAGTGGAACCCTCCCCGGCACGATCGACCCCAAGATCGTCCCAGCCGGTCAGCGAACGTGACGACGTCCTCAGCCGGGCTCGGTGGCGGTGAGGACGAGGATGGCCTGGTCGTCGTCGATGCCGTGGTCGCCGGTGAATGTGTACACGGCCTCGGCGACGGCATCGATCAGGTCCTGCGGGGTGGGCCTGTCAGGTGTGCCGGTCAAGGCATCAGCGAGGCGTTGGTCACCGAAGAATTCGTCGTCGTGGCGGCGTGCTTCGGTGATGCCGTCGGTGTAGAGCATCAGGCTCTCGTTCGGGCGCAGATGCAGGCTGCGAGGCTCGAGGTGGATGTGGGGTCCGATGCCCAGCAGAGTGCCGGGTGCGTCAACGGCGCGAACGGTGCGGTGGTCGTCCAGGTGGAGGGGGAGGGTGTGGCCGGCGCGGACGAGTTCGATGTCGAGACCCGTGGAGGTGGGGGTGAGCTGTCCGTAGACCAGGGTGACGAAGCCGGTGCCGTGTCCGGCGGGCCGATTGATCAGGGCTTGGTTGACCGCTTCGACAACGGCCTCGGGGCCCGGGACGAGAGGGGCGACGGCGCGGGCAGTATGACGGACCAGGGCGGTGGTGGTGGCGGCGATGGCGCCGCGTCCGCAGACGTCACCGAGCATGAACGCCCACCGGCCCCCCTCCAGGGGAAAGACGTCATAGAAGTCACCACCGATGTCGAGTCCCTCACCGGCGGGGTGGTAGTAGGTGGCCATGTCCGCGCCGGAGACCCGGGGCAGGTCGGGCAGGAGGAGCCCAGCCTGCAGGTCGCGGGCGAGAGCGGCGCGGTGGGTGTACTGGCGGGCGTTACGCGCAGCCAGGGCGGCACGGGCGACAAGCTCTTCGGCCAGGGCGATGGTGTGTCCGTCGAAGACGTGGTCGCCGGTGGACAGCAGTGTCACGGTGCCGAACGCGTTGCCACGGTCGAGGAGGGGGATGCACAGGTAGCCGGTGACGCCGAGGTTCTGCCAGGGAGAGGGAGCTGGGCCGGTGGGGGCGCGGCGGGCGACCTCGGTCACGCCGGAGGCCAGGACGCGGGTGATGGGGTCGTCGGCGTCGTGGGCGGGAGTGTGGGAGGCGAGCAGGTCCTGCTGCCTCTGGGTGCGGGCGGTGGCGGCCACGCGGTGCACCCGGCCGCCCTCGACGACGTCGACCGCGCACAGGGGCGCCAGACGCGGGGTGCAAGCGTCGGCCAGGCGTCTGAGGGTGTGGACGGCGTCGAGGTCGGCGCTCAGGGTGGTGCTGGCGTGCAGGAGGAAGGCCAGGTCGTCACGGGCGGCCTTCTCACGGACCTTGGCCGTCCAGTACGCCTGGTCAGCCTGGTGGCGTTCGATGGCCAGGGCTGCGGTGTCGGCGAAGATCTGGGCGAGCGCGAGGTCGGCGTCCTGCGGCGAGCGCGGGACGCGGTGGTACATCGCGAAGGTGCCCAGCAGTGAGCCGTCGCTCGCCAGGATCGGGGTGGACCAGCAGGCGGCCAGGCCGGCCTTGTCGGCCAGGTCGCGGTAGTCGTCCCAGAAGGGGTCCGTGGCGATGTCGGTGACGACCACCGGTCTGCGGCGGTGCGCGGCGGTGCCGCAGGAGCCGACGCCTTCACCGGTGGCGATGCCGTCGATGGCCTGGTTGTAGAAGTCGGGCAGGCTCGGTGCGGCGCCGTGCCGCAGATGCCGGCCGTCGGCGTCGGCGAGCAGGACGGACACCAGCATTTCCTCGGGTGTGAGGTCCTGGATCGCGCGGGCCATGCCTTCGAGCACCTCGGAGAGCGGGGCCTGACGGGCTATCTGCTCCAGCAGTGCCCGGTGCTCGGCCGTCAGCCGCTGCGCGTGCTTGACCTGGGTGGTCTCCACCCCGATCATGCGTACGCCCATGACGTTGCCGCCGGCGTCCAGGCGGGGTTCGTAGGTGAAGTCGAAGAACGCCTCACGGGCCTTCGTGCCTTCGCCCAGTACGACCCGGGCGTCGCGGCCGGTGTAGGGCTCAGCCGTGCGGTAGACCCGGTCCAACAAGGTGATGAAACCCTGTTCGACGAGCTCCGGCATCAGCTGTCCCAGCGGTACACCGGTGCGGGTGCGCTCGAGCCCGCCGATCGCGGTGAAGAACGCCGGGTTCGCCGCCTCCAGCATGTGTGCCGGGCCCGCCATGGAGGCGAAGACCGCCATCGACTGCCCGAACAGCGCCCGCAGATCATGATCCGTGTCCGTGGCAGCAGTACGTGCCGTGGGTGCCTGGGCGGGCGGGTGGGCATGCTGGTGCGGTACGCCCGTCATCCGTCGTGCTCCTCGCCGGTCCGTGCTCTGAGGTCGGCGCCGGCCCCGACGGTACCGAGAGCACCCCTGTGCGTGTCGAGGGCCTCCTCGGTGTCGGTGTGCAGGCAGAAGAGCTGGTTCAGCCCGGTCAGCACGAACAGGCGGTCGAGGAAGGCGGGCACCCCCGCCAGGCACAGGACCCCGCCTTGCGCGGCCAGCCGGTTGTGCAGCTTCAGCAGTGCGCTGATGCCGGTCGAGTCGCAGTACGTGAGGTGGGAGCAGTCGACCACGACCGTCCCTGCTTCCCGCCCTGCGGCCAGTTCCGTTTCCTCGGCCTCGTACAGCTGCACCACGCTGTGGAAGTCGAGATCCCCGCGCAGAGCGAATACGACTGCCCGCGTGTCCCGCCTGACGTCTACCGCGAACACTTCGGTTTCCTCCACCTAGGATTCTCAGTGATGCCCATGATAAGGAGTGGCCCTCACCGTGGGGAGTGCGGGCCGGTCAGTTCCATCCCCCTGGGATGATTGCATTGCCCCAAACACCGCCGAACAAGGTGAAATGGGCGTAATCGCTCGGTGGCCGGTGCGGCATGCCCTCCGGATCATCGGGTATGCAGGTCACCAGGACATGGCGCCCCGTATCTGCCCGGAGACCCGTGCGGTGCGCCGGAGCTGCTTCGGTACCTCGTGAGCGGGCGTTTCCCGTTTCCTTGTGCGGGGACGGCTGTCGCGGATGCGGCCGATCCTTCATTCACCCCAGTGCCGTGGGGAGCCTGTCCCGCCTCACGTAGGAACAGTCATGTCGTGAGGCGAGGCAGGCTTCCACGTGAGGAGGATCCTCAGTGGCGCGTGGTGAGGGCGGTCAGTCCGGAGATGGTCAGAACCGGGGTCAGGAGCGGGCCTGCGATGAGTTCAAGGCGCTCGGCATGGGGAAACAGGACGCTCAGGCCGGCGCTGTCGAGGTACTCGACTTCGGTCAGATCCAGGACGAGGGGGCCGGGTGCGCCGTCGAGCGCGGCGGCCAGGCTGTGCGTGTTGCTCATATCGATCTCTCCGACCGCGGTCAGCACGGCCGTTCCGTCCGGCCGCCGACCGGGCGTCAGGGTCAGGGGCGTAGTCATCAGGCGATCCTCGTATGCATGTCGACGGTGGTTCCGGTCGGGCCTTGGGTGACGGTGACCTGCTGCATCAGGGCCCGCATCAGCCCCATGCCTCGGCCGCGGTGTGCGTTGCGCTCGGGCTGCGGCACCTTCCACCGTCCGGTGTCCGCGATGGTCAGGCGGAGGTTGTCGACGGACGCCTCGGCGCGGAAGTAGACGGTGTCGCCCGGAGCGTCACGGTGCCCGTGCTCGATGGCGTTGGCGCAGGCTTCACCTGCCGCCACAAGAACGTTCTGCACGGTGCCCGGCGGCAGGTCGCACTGGGCGAGCCAGCCGCGCAGGGCCCTGCGGACGGGAGCGAGCTGACCCGATTCCGCTGGGAAGGACATCTCCAGCGGAGCCGGGTGCCGGTAGAGCAGCAGGGCGACGTCGTCGTCGTAGCCGCCGGCGGGCGCCAGGCGGGACATGACGTCGGTGGCGAGGTCGTCGATCGCGGTGTCCCGTCCGGCTTGGAGTGCCTCGCCCGCCTGGTCGATGCCTGCGCTGAGCGGGCGGCGGCGACGTTCGACGAGTCCGTCGGTGTACAGCAGCAGGGTGGAGCGAGCCGAGATGGTGCAGCCGCCCTCAGGGCGCGGGGTGCCCGGACGGACAGCCAGCGGCAGCGAGCGCCCGCCCTCCAGGAGCTGGACGGGGCCGTCGGGCTGGACGAGGATGCCGGGCGGGTGCCCGGCGCTCGAGTAGGTGAGCTGACCGGTCCCGGTGTCGAGGACCCCGCAGAAGACAGTGGTGCACACCGCGCCGGGGACACCGGCGGCGAACTGGTCCAGGGCCATGAGCGCCTGGGCCGGGCCGACGTCCTGCAGCAGCAGAGCGCGACAGGCGCTGCGCAACTGGCCCATGACGCTGGCGGCTTCCAGGCCGCGGCCGACGCAGTCGCCGACGACGATGCCGATACGGCCTTCGGGCAGGGCGACGGTGTCGTACCAGTCGCCACCGACCTCCAGGGGCCGGGTGGCCGGCTCGTAGCGGACGGCGAAGCCGTCGGGCAGACGGGAGGGGCCGAGGATGGCGCGCTGCAGGGCGATGGCGGTCTCGCGCTGCTGGTCGATCTGGTGTGCGCGGACCAGGCCCTGGGCGATGTGGCCGGCCAGGAGGGACAGCAGGAGCTGATCCTCGCTGGTGAAGGGACGCTGCTCGCCCAGATCGACCCACAACACCAGGACACCTTCCGGGTGTTCCAGGACGACGGTGGCCTCGCCCTGGCCCGGAACGGCGCTGAGCACCGGCTGTTCACGCAGGCCGGAGAGCATCTGGCGGCGTTCGGCGGGCAGTTCCTGCCAGGTGAGGGAGGTGTCGGTGCAGGTGAGGGCGGGCTCGTCGCCGGCGCCGAAGACCACGGCCGTCACCTGCCGGGCACGCCACAGTTTCCTCAGTTCCTCGAGGGAGCCGTCGACGGCGTCGGGCAGGCTGGGGGCCTGGGACAGGCGTGTGCTCAAGGCGGCCAGCGCGGTTTCGCGCTGGATGGCGAAGTGCTCGGCGCTCACGTCGCGGAAGGTTCCGACGATCACGGTGCGGTCGGTATCGGGGTCCTGGACCTGATTGAACGTGGCCGTCACCCACAGGCGGTGCCCGTCGCGGTGGGTGACGGGGATGGTGTAGCTGCCGCGTTCCTGACCGGTCAGTGTCGCGAAGGCCTCGGCGACCTGGCGGTGGGCTTCGGGGTCGGTGGCCTCGTCCGGCCACCAGGGGTGGATCGGCTGGTAGGGCAGGTCTTCGGTGCCGTAACCGAGGATGGTGGTGAAGGAGGCGTTGATCTCGATGACCGCGCCGTCCTCGTCGCAGACGAAGAAGGCTTCCTGGAGCGAGTCGACCAGGGCGGTGCGCCAACGAGCGTGGTGGTTGCGCAGCCGGGCCAGCTTCACGTTGGCCTCGACACGGGCGAGGAGTTCGGCCGCGGCGAACGGCTTGACGAGGTAGTCGTCCGCGCCTGCCCGCAGGCCCTCGATGGACGCCTCCTGTCCGGCGCGGGCGGACAGCAGGATCACCGGCACCGAAGCGGTGCTCTGGTCGGTGCGCAGCGCGCTGACCAGGGACAGTCCGTTCAGGCGGGGCATCATGACGTCGCTGACCACGAGGTCGGGAACGTCGGTCCGGATGGTGTCGAGGGCCTGCTGCCCGTCGTTGACCGCGTGGACCTGGTAGCCGGCGCCGCGCAGGAGCCGGGTCAGGTACTCGCGCATGTCGGCGTTGTCGTCGGCGATCAGTACCCGCGCCGGGGCCGGCAGACGGTTCGCCTGCCCCTTGTCGTCGGCCTGAGAGAGGCCGCGCGGTTCGTCGGCCGCCATGCCGGTCTCCTCGCCCGGCAGCCAGCGCAGGGCTTCCTGGACGAAGGGGTCGGCGGCGGTGGCGGGGGACGCGTCGGTGTCCGTCTCCGTGCGGATGGCGTCGGCGGGCAGGTGGGCGGAGCCGAAGGGCAACCGGATGCTGAAGCGGGTGCCCTCCCCTGCGGCGGAGGAGGCGGTGATGGTGCCGCCGTGCAGGCCGACCAGTTCCTTCACCAGGGCCAGGCCGATGCCGCTGCCCTCTTTGGAGCGGGACCGGGCGTTCTCGATGCGGTGGAACCGTTCGAACAGGCGCGGCATCTCCTCGGCCGCCACGCCGATCCCGGTGTCCGCGACCGTCACCAGGGCCTCACCGTCCTGGACGCCCACACTTACGCGGATCGCGCCGTCGAAAGTGAACTTCAGCGCGTTGCTGAGCAGGTTGAGGACCACCTTCTCCCACATGCTGCGGTCGACGTACACCGCCTCGGGCAGGGGTTCGCACTCAACCTGGAAGTCCAGACCGGCGTGTTCGACGGCGGAGCGGAACACACTCGCCAGCGCACCGGTCACCGTGGCCAGGTCCACCGGTTCATAGCTCGCCCGCATCCGGCCCGCCTCGATGCGGGAGAAGTCAAGAAGCATGTTGACCAGCTTGCCCAGCCGCAGCCCGTTGCGGTGGACGGCCTCCAGTTCCTCGCGCAGGCGCGGCTCCGCGTCGGCGAGCTGCTGCCGTAGCTCCTGGACCGGCCCCATGATCAGGGTCAGGGGGGTGCGGAACTCGTGGCTGATGTTGGAGAAGAACGTCGTCTTGGCCCGGTCCAGTTCCGCGAGCTCCTCGGCGCGGCGCTGCTGCGCCTGGTAGCTGCGGGCGCTGGCGACCCCGGTGGCCACGTGACCGGCGACCAGCTCGACGAAGCCGCGGTAGCCCTCGTCCAGGTCGCGGTAACGGTTCAGGCCCGCCACCATGAACCCGTACGGTGTGCCGCCCTGCTGGAGCAGGGGGACGACAAGGGCCTGGGTGGGCGTCTCTTCCCACGCCCCGGAGGACAGGCCGGTGAACGGCTCGTCGTCGAGGGACACCAGCACGGACTCGCCGCGCACCAGGGCATCGGTCGACCAGGGAGAGGCGGAGCCTGCGGGAATGATCTCCGCTGCCGCCGGATGAGTGGACACGAGCCCGGTGGCCGAGGCGAGACGAGCGTCGCCATCGTCCTGGAAGAGGTAGGTCAGGGTGAAGGGGAGGTCGTACGGGTTGCGGCTGAGCTGCTCGGCGGCGAAGTCGAGCATCTCCTGCTCGGTACGCACCACACTGGGATCGGAGCCCAGGTCGCGCAGGGTCGCCATTCGGCGCTCGCCGATGACCCGCTCCGTGTCCTCGCTGACCACGCACAGCATGCCCACCACGGCGCCGTCGTCGTCGCGCAGCGGACTGTAGGAGAACGTGTGGTAGCTCTCCTCGGTGTAGCCGGAGCGCTCGACGAACAGCAGCAACGCCTCGTCCCAGGTCGCCTCGCCGCTGTTCAGGACGGTGTCGATGCGCGGACCGATGTCGCCCCAGATCTCCGACCAGACCACGCTGGAGGGCCGGCCCAGCGCCCAGGGGTACTTCTGCCCCAGCGTGTCGCGCCGGTACGCCTCGTTGCAGAAGAACGTCAGCTCCGGCCCCCAGGCCATCCACATGGCGAACTTCGACGACAGCAGGATGCTCACGGCGGTCCGCAGACTCTGCGGCCAGTCCTGCGGCTCTCCCAGCGGCGTCGCCGACCAGTCCACCCGGGCCAGCTCCTGCCCGATCTTCCTGTCGGCGGTGAACACCTCGTCCATGGCCGCTGACGGGATGGTGAGCTCACCGTCCTCCGAGCGCGTCACAGCAGACACCCTTCCACTTGTCTCAGCCCCTTATGTACGAAGCACCGCCCGAGACCGCTCCACAGCATCGCTGGACAGCGAACACCCCGGACCGGGCACCCCGCAGAAATCGTCGAGGGCGTTCACACCGCCCGAAGACCCAGCGGCGCAATCAGTAGGATAGGACAGCCGTGCCGAGGGTCATGCCCGGGGAGCCCGCACCGTGACGGGGTGGTGATTACTGAGACCTGTCAGCACGACGCGCCCGACAACCGGGCAGCAGTGGGCGTGGACAGGCCCGGCGCGTGGGGTGGCCTCGGCCGCCGCCACACCCGCCCAGGAGCGGGCCGGATCCGGTCGGGCGATGGATGGGCCGCGGTCTGGCCGTGCTCGGACTCGCGCCGGGTGAGCAGGTCACCGAGGTGCAGCTGCGGAACCTGTTCGGTGAGCGGGGCCGGCACCCGGACGCGGACCGGAGCGAGGCCGACCGGCTCGCCGCGGGCGCCTTCCGGAGGATGTCCTCCGCTCCCCTCGCCCAGGCACGGAGGATGAGCGGTCACCTCCCGCTCCGGCCGCCGCCGGCCGCGCCGTCCCGCGCTCCTCGTTTCGACGCATTTCCCGGAGCTGGTCGCATCCGGGAACGGGAGGTCGTCGCGGGCGGATGCGATCAGTTCCAGCGGCGAGCGCCGATCGAGCCGCGTCCCGCGCCGCACCCGCAGCCCGTCCGGCCCCGCCCGAGGGCCGCGGACGTCGTCAGGCGGACGCCGGCGAGGCGGGAGGCCAGACCGTCGGGCATATCTCCGGATCCGCGTAGTCGGGCTCACCGTTCGGCAGGCGCCCGACGAATCCGTCGTGCACGTACTCCGCGGGTGTGCCGTCGGTTTCGACCGCCGGGACGTAATGGTTGGCGGCGTCCTGGTAGTGGATGCTGATCGCGTTGCGGGAGACCTCACTGAGGTTGGCTCCGCTGCCGTGCAGGGTGAGAGGGTGGTGGAAGCTCACCTGCCCACGCCTGAGCTCGATCCTCCGAACGTCCACCGACACGGCCCCGGATCGGAGGGCATCGATCCGGTCCCACAGCAGGTCATGGTCCTCGGTGATGAAGGTCTTCGCCGTACGCAGGGCTCTCACGTCCGTGGTGTCGGGCCAGGCGTGGCTGGCGTCCATCACGGCCAAGGTGCCCATCGAGACCGTGGTGTCCTGCAGAGGCACCCACGCCGTGGTCATGCGCGGAGAGGAGCAGGTGGCCCAGTACGCCCGGTCGCAGTGCCAGCCCACGCGCGCGTACTGCCGCGCCGCGCCCGGACGCTTTCTGATGAGAGCCGTGTTGAAGATCCGGAGCTGGCTGCTGCCGGTGAGCAGCGCCGCGGTCCGTGCGAGGGCGGGAAACGACGTCAGATCCGATATGGCCTGGTATTGCAAGGCTATGTACTGATTGAGTCGCGTCGGTCGGGGCATTCCGGGCGGCCAGGCGAGAAAGTCCCTCAGGCCTTGAGGGACCCTCAGGTCGCGACGGTCCTCGTCGAGGCCGCGCACCACCTCCTCCGCGCGGTCGAGGAGATCTTCGGGCAGGACGGTGCCGGTCGCGAACCAGCCGTGCTCCCGGTAGAAGGTGAGGGCTTCGGTGTCGAGGACGTCACTGGTGGCCATGGGCCACACTCTCCTTCGGTCGTGCCGCTAGTGCCTGCTTGAGGAAGTGGCTCTGTGACCGCATCACTCCCTCGACCATGGCGTGCGGAGTCCGGTGGGTCGCGGCCGAGAGCGGCAGCACGGTGTGGGGGCGCCCTGCGGCCAACAGGGCGCTGGACAGTCGCAGCGTGTGCGCGGCCACCACGTTGTCATCCGCCAGCCCGTGAATGAGCATCAGCGGGCGGCACAGCGAAGCCGCCTCGGTGAGGGGCGAGTTCGCCGCGTACACGTCCGCCCGCCCTTCAGGGTGCCCGAGATAGCGCTCGGTGTAGAAGGTGTTGTACAGCAGGCGGTCCGTCACCGGGGCTCCCGCCACCGCCGCGTGGAAGACGTCCGGCCGGCGCAGCACGGCCAGGAGCGCGAGGTAGCCGCCGTGCGACCACCCGCGGATCGCCACCCGGTCCAGGTCCAGCAGGCCGGGGAAACGCTCGGCGGTCGCCCGCAGGGCGTCCACCTGGTCCTCCACGTTCATCCGGGCCTCGTCGAACTGGATCGACCTGTCCCAGACCGGCCCCCGCCCGGGAGTGCCCCGGCCGTCCGCGACGAGGACGGCGAACCCCTGTTCGGCGAACCACTGGGAGAACAGGTACTTGTCATGCGCCGCCAGCACGCGTTGTGCGGCCGGTCCGCCGTAGGGATCGAGGAGGACCGGAAGGCTCCCGTCCCCCGGGCGGTGACCGGCGGGCAGCAGCACCGCGCACCTGAGGGCTCGGTCGCCGACGCTGAGGAGGTGCGGCCGGGCGGTGAGCACCGGTTTCTCCGCGACGCTCACCAAGCTACCGGTGCGGCAGCCGGCGGTGTGCACGTGGACGACCGTCCCGGGGCGGTGCAGCGACTGCGAGACGGTGACCAGCACCCGGCCCGACCGGGCGGCGTGGTGCACCCCCGGGGCCTCGGTCCACTGTTCGGTCCCGGCGCCGGGCCCGGCGCTGTGGACGTGGATCTGCGTCGGGTCGTCGCCGCTCGCGGTGAACAGCACGTCGTCGCCGACATCCAGAAGGGCGCGGACCTGGAGACCGTCCGGTGTCACCGGCCGGTCGTCGATCAGCAGCCGGTACGCGCCTCGGCGCGCCGCGACGCGGGCCAGCCGGCCGTCGGTGGTCCACGCCGGCGCGCCCGGAACGACCGAGACCCAGTGAGCGTCGATCTCCTCGGCCCGGACCTCGGTCGTGCCGTCGTCCGCCACCGAGAGGACCCGCAGGATGCGCTGGTCGCGCGACTGGACCTGGAGGAGGGCCGGCCCGTTTCCGGACCAGTGGACGGCGCTCAGGTAGGGCAGCGCCGTCTCGTCCCAACGGATTCGGTGGCGGTTGCCGTTCAAGGCGACACGCCACAGCGTCACAGCGGCGTTCGCGGTGCCGGCAGCCGGATAAGGGACACGGTGGGGCGGGCGATGTGGACTGGCGGGGTCGGACAGGTACCACTTCGCGACCTCACCGGTGTCCACCCGGGCCACCAGCAGGCTCTGCCCGTCGGGCGCCCACCAGAACCCGCGGGTGCGCCCCATCTCCTCTGCGGCGACGAACTCCGGTAACCCCCATGTGACTTCGGGGTCCTCGGACTCGGCGAGTGTGGTGTCCGGCCCGTGCGACGACGTCACGTGCAGGGCGCCGCCGGCCACGTAGGCGATACGGGTTCCGGCCGGATCCAGGCGGGGGGCGACCGCGCCGGGAGCGGCCGGCACCCCGTGCACCCGGCCCGATCCGAGATCGACGTGGAAGAGGTGTCCCGACAGGGCGAACACGGCGGTCCGCACCGCACGGTCGACCGCGAAGGAGGTGATGCCGACGGCCGACTCCCTCGTCCGCTCGCGGAGCGTCCGCTCGGCCTGCGGCGGCCGGTCCGCTCCGCCGTCCAGCAGGCCCACCGGATCGGCGATCAGGCGCTCCGCCCCGTCCGCCGCGTCGCGTACCCACAGGCAGGTGCGGGTGTCCGCCCCGGTCCGGGTGCGGAGGAAGGCCATGCGCACACCGTCGGGCGCGATCCGGAAGGCACGGGGCACTCCCAGAGTGAATTGACCGGTACGGGCGTACTGGGCGGGAAATATCGCCTCGGCATTCAACTGCCACTCCTGGCATCGATTTCGCGTATCTTGACGACGATCCGGGCACTGGATAGCATCCAGCTGTGATCCACAACCTGCTCGTCGCGCGGAGATATCTCGATCTCTCACGACTGCATTCGTCCTTCTGTCGCTGCTGTTGATCCCACCGCCGATTCGGCGTCTGGGCCCGGCGTGAGGGAAATAGCGATTATCGGCGGACATGCCGGGGCAGGTCACTCGACCGTACCAGCGGCCGATTCCTCGTGTCCATGCCTGCATTTGACGCAACGGGTGAGGGACAGCATGGCAGAGGGACTTCCGCGGGAAGTGCGCGCGCTGGTGGCGGCCGGATTTCTGGTATCGGTCGGATACGGCTTCGTCGCACCGGCGATTCCACTGTACGCACGCGGATTCGGTATCAGTTACGTGGCGGCCTCCGCGGTGGTCAGTGTCTTCGCCGTCATGCGGCTCGTGGGCGCGGCACCCGCCGGGCGTCTGGTCGACCGGTTCGGCGAGCGTGACAGCTACGTGCTCGGGTTGCTCCTCATCACGATCTCCACCGGCGCCTGCGCCTTCGCGGACGCGTACTGGCAACTGTTGGTGCTGCGGGCGGTGTCGGGCCTCGGATCGGCCCTGTTCACGGTGGCGGGCGGGGTGTTGCTGGCCCGCACGGCACCGCCACGGTTGCGCGGCCGGGCCTCGGGGGTCTACAGCACCTTCTTCGTCATGGGCGGGATCAGCGGGCCGCTGCTCGGGGCCGGTCTGATCGCCGTCGACCTGCGGACGCCGTTCCTGGTCTACGGTGCCGCGCTACTGCTCGCCGCCGCGCTGATGCTGGCCGTGCTTCCCCGCCCCAAGAAGGCCCCGCCCGCCGCCGTCGGCGCCGTGGAGACGGCCACCGGCTTCGTCGGGACACTTCGCCACCCGGCTTACCGGGCTGCCCTCGTCTCGAACTTCGCCAACGGCTGGGCAGTGACGGGGGTACGCGTTTCGCTGGTGCCCCTCTTCGTGGTCGACGGCCTCGGCCGGGACGCCAGTTGGGCAGGCGCCTCGCTGGCCGCCTTCGCCGTCGGCAACGCGGTGGTGCTGCTCGGCGCGGGCGTCTGGTCCGACCGCAGAGGCCGGAAGCCACCGGTGATCCTGGGCCTGCTGCTGGCCGGTACCTGCACCGGGGTGATGGGGCTGACGGATCAGTTCGCGCTGTTCGCCGCCCTGTCCTTGGCGGCCGGGCTCGGCAGCGGCATGCTCACCCCGCCGCTCAACGCGGCGGTGGCCGACGTTTTGGGAGCACGGGGGCGGGGCGGCCCCGTGCTGGCCGGTTTCCAGATGGCAGCCGACCTCGGCAGCGTCGTGGGACCGTTGGCAGCCGGCGCGCTGGCCGGCCGCTTCTCCTTCGCGGTCGCCTTCACGGTGACCGGGCTCTGGGCACTGCTGAGCGTTCCGCTGTGGATGCGGGCGCCGGAAACCCTGCCCGCGGCCGGTTCCCCGGGCGCCGTGGATCAGCCTGAGCGGAGCACCAGTTCCTCACGTTCGCGGGTCAGCCAGGGCCGGGACTGAAGCGTCGCCCGGTGCCGCGGGGAGCGGGACAGCCAGGCCCACGTGTCCGAGACGGTCTCCTCCAGCGGCCGGAACCGCGCTCCGGAGGCAAGGACGCGGTTGACGTCGACGTCGTAGACGTCCGCCTCTCCGGGCCGGTGCGGGATCCACAGCGGTAGCTCGGTCCAGGGCCGGACACCGTGGGCGAGCAGCCGGTCCTCGGCGACCCAACGCAGCGAAGCAGACCCGCCGGTCACCGTCCGGCAGGCATCGAGCAGGCGGCCCGTGGTGGCCCGGCCGGGAGGGCAGACGACGTTGTACCCGCCGCCGAGTCCGGCCGCCCCCGCGTCCAGGACCCACTCGGCGAGGTCGCGGGCGTCCACGTACTGCATCTGCCGTCCGGCCGGACCGGGCGCGAGTACCTCGGCGTGCTCGCTCATCCGCAGCAGCCACCAGGGGAGTCGGCCCACGTACTCCCACGGGCCCACCACCAGCCCGGCCCTGGCCAGCAGAGCCCGGTCGCCGAAGGCCGCGACCACCTCGCGCTCGGCCGCGGCCTTGCGCTCCGGGTAGCCGGACGGTTCGGCCGGCCCGCCGACCAGCAGTGGCCGGGCCTCGGTCAGCGGGGCGGGCGCGGGGTGCCGGTAGACGGTGAGACTGGAGACGTAGCAGTAGGTGCCCACCGCTTCGGCGAGGAGCCGGGCGGTGGCCCCCACGGCCGAGGACGGGCCCTGCCAGGTATCCACCACCTGGTCCCAGCTCCGGCCTCGCAGCCGTGCGAGATCCGCTGGACTGGTGCGGTCCCCGGCGATCTGCTCCGGAGCCCGGCCCCCGTCCCCGTACGTGGTCGGCGGGTCCCAGTTGAACGTGGTGACCACCCAGCCTCGGGACAGGGCGGCGTCCACCACCGCCCTGCCGACGAAGGCCGAGCCGCCCAGTACCAACAGACGCCGCATGTCCCGCTCCTTGGCACGTCCCCGTTTACCGGGGGTTCGATCGTGGCCGGTCAGCCGCGGGCGGCCGTCACCGTGTGTCGGAGCAACAGCGCCGCCGTGACCGGTCCGACCCCGCCGGGCACCGGGGTGAGGGAGGCGGCGCGGCCCTCCGCGCCGGCCGGATCGACGTCGCCCGCGAGTCCGCCGTCATCCGTGGGATTCGTCCCCACATCGATGACCACCGCGCCCGGCTTGATGTGCTCGGCGCCGACGAAGTGGGGCCTCCCGACGGCGACCACCAGGACGTCCGCCTCGGCGCACACCGTCTCCAGGTCCGCGGTGCGGGAGTGGCAGACCGTCACTGTGGCGTGCTCGTTGAGCAGTAGCAACGCGGCGGGCTTGCCCACGACGGTCGAGCGGCCCACCACCACGGTCCGGGTGCCCGTGAGGGCGACACCCTCCCGGTGCAGCAGTTCCAGGACGGCCGCGGCGGTGGCCGGCGCGAACGTCGGAAGGCCCGCGGCGAGACGTCCGAGGCTGGTGGGACTCGCTCCGTCCACGTCCTTGCGCGGGTCGATGTGGGCGGCCACCTCCTCCAGCAGCACCCCGTCGGGCAGGGGGGTCTGGCAGATGACGCCGTGCACCGAGGGGTCCGCGGACAGCTTGCGCAGAACCTCCGCGACCTCCGCCGCGTCGGGGTCGTGGAGGTTCTCGACCCGGCTGGTCACGCCGGCCCTGGCGGCAGCCCGTTCGATCGAGCGCACGTACCAGGCGGTGGCTTCGTCCCGGGTCGGTACGACGATGGCCAGGGTCGGATCGGTCCCGGCGGAGCGCAGGTCCCTCGCCGCCGCGGAGACCTCGGACATGATGTCGGCGGCCACGGCACGCCCGTCGATGAGCTTCACTTCGCGATCCTCTCCCGGACCTCGGCCACCACGGCGTCGGCTTCGGCGCCCGCGGTCACGGCGGCGGTGAGCCTGTCCCGTACGGCGGTGCGGTGTGCCTCGTCCGCGAGTGCGGCGAGGTTGACCTCCACGTTGACGACTGCGGCGTCGAGCGCGGCGCGTGCGGAGGAGGCGGCGACCGCGACGTCCGAAACCACGTTGACGTTGGATCCGGGCAGGATCCTGCGGGCGAGTCCGATCACCTCGGCGGCCAGCTCGGCGGTGCGCAGCGGTACGTCGGCGGCACCGACCAAGGCCTGCTGGATGGCTGCGGTGCGAGCCTGCTTCTCTTCGGCGGTGGCCTTGGCGAGCTTGTAGGCGGCGATGACCGAGCCGAAGGCCGCCGCGTCGTCCGCGGCCAACCGCAGGGCCTGTCCGCGAAGCTCCTCGGCCTCGACGAGGGCCGCGGACAGCTCCTTCTCGTGAGCGGCGTACTTGGGCCTGCCGATGGTCAGGTTGCACACCATGGAGATCAACGCGGCGCCGACCGCGGCGTTCATCGCCGCCGCCGCGCCGCCACCCGGTGTGGACGACTCGGACGCCAGCTCGTCGAGCCATCCGCCAACGGTGTCGTTCCGCATGCAAGCTCCCTCAGGAATCGGTGCAGGGCAAGGCCAAGGAGAGCCTACACAGCTCAGAAGGGCGACACGTCGGCGTCGCACGGACGCGATGACGATCCCCGGAAACGTCAACTCTTCTTCGCGGCAACGTAGATGGCTAGGACGCCGACGGGCGGCGCTACATGTTTCCGCAACACCCCGGCAATGTTTCGTGTCTATGATCGAATCGGCATCAGCAACGCGCATCTTTTTCCCGTTGTTTGGACGTCTCGTCACCCGAGGGAAATGGGGCACCACCTCTCATGGGGCATGCGGCTGTATTAGGTTTCAGCGGACTCTCGCTGGCTCGCACGTTCAAGGAACGCAGCTGGCCGGATCTCGAATCGCGTGAATACGCCATTACGCAGGGCGCCGACGCGGCTGCCGCGCTCGTGGTCGGCGGCCGACTTGTTGCTGCTGCCGCCGAAGAGCGGTTCGACGGAGTGAAGCACTCGTCGGCTTTCCCCGCCGGTGCGGCGGATTTCACCCTCGAAACCGCCGGACTGAAAGCTTCACAGATAGACCTGGTGGCGCACTGTTTCTCCTTCGGGCCCGAACGCGACTTCTACACGGGTCAGGGTGACTACTACCGGGGGCTCTACGAAACGGCTCTTGACCCCGACGTCAACAGAGCCGTCGCGGAGCGATGCCTGGGCCGCGACCTCACGGGGCGGTTCCGGGCGGTTCCGCACCATCTGGCGCACGCCGCCAGCGCCTACTACCCCAGCGGATACGAGGACGCGCTCGTCCTGGTGTCGGACGGCCTGGGGGAGCGCCACTCGGCGACCGTGTACGCCGCGGGCGCGGGAGGCCTGCAGACCCTGGCCGAAGTGCCCGCCCACAGCTCGCTCGGACTGCTCTACGGGCTCTTCACCCTCTACCTCGGCTTCGCCTTCGGTGACGGAGAGTACAAGGTGATGGGGCTGGCGCCGCACGGCGACCCTTCCCGCCACATCAACACCATCCTCCGGGACTGGGTGCACCTGGATTCCGGCGGCCGTTACTTCGTGCCCCTGCTGCTGGAGAACGTCAGCGACCTCGACAAGGAGACCTACGGAGCGGCACTGGCTGTCATGGAAGGCCAGTTCGGCCCCCGACGGGACCCGGCCGACCCGGTCGAGCAGCGGCACAAGGACATCGCCGCGGCCCTGCAGGCAGTCCTCCAGCGCGCTCAGCTCCACCAACTGACGCACTATCGGGGGGAGACCGGACTCACCCGGCTCTGCCTGGCCGGCGGAGTGGCGCTGAACTGCTCCGCCAACGGAGTGCTGCTGCGCAGTGGCTTGTTCGAGGACCTCTACGTCCAGCCCGCCTCCGGGGACGACGGAGCGGCGCTCGGCGCCGCCTACGTCGTCTCGGCCGAACTCGGCGAACGACCCGAGCCGGTCATCGGCACGGCCTTCGGACCCGCCTACGGCCCCCGGGACCACGAGCGGGCGGCAGCCCGACCGGGACTGGACGTCCGGCGGACCCAGGACGACGCCGAACTGGTCGCCCTCACGGCGCGGTTGATCACCGAGGGCCAAGTCGTCGGCTGGTTCCAGGGTGCGATGGAGTTCGGCCCGAGAGCCCTCGGGCACCGCAGCATCCTCGCCGATCCGCGCCGTGCCGAGATGAGGGAACGCATCAACTCCCTCGTGAAGAAGCGGGAGTCCTTCCGGCCCTTTGCGCCGGCCGTCACCGAGGAGGCCGCCACCGCCATCTTCGAGATCGAGCCGGAGGACGTGCACCGCTTCGCCGAGATGCTGTTCGTCGGCTACGTCCGCCCGGCGTACGCGGAGCGGCTGCCGGCCGTCACCCACGTTGACAGCTCCGCCCGCGTGCAGAGCGTCGCCCGTGCGGCCTCGCCGCTGTTCTGGTCGCTCATCGAAGAGGTCGGAGAGCTGACCGGCCTGCCGGTCGTGCTGAACACCTCTTTCAACGTCGCCGGCCAGCCCATCGTCCGTACGCCCGACGAAGCCGTACGGACCTTCCTCGACGCCGGTCTCGACGCCCTCGTGCTGGGCCGCCTCGTCATCACCCGGACTGCCGCCGAACACAGTGCGGCGAGCTGAGCCGGGACACCCGAGACCGCCGCGAACTCACCCGGCCCGCCGCTCAACGGCGGGCGCCCGCCATCGTCAGGGGACACATGACCCTCAACGATCCTGCCCGCAGCGCCCACCCCGAGCAGGGCGCCGAGGCCGACTCCTTCCCGCTCTCCACCCGGCCCACCGCCCCCTCCTTCCGCCGCACGACGGGCGTACTCGCCCTCGGTGGCGGGGGAGAACTGCGGGATCTGGTCGCCGCCCTGGCCGTCGTGCTGAGCCGGCACAACGAGCTCCGACGGATCGCGGTCGGCGTTCGCCACGCGCACGGCGACCTGTCCGGCCTGCTGACCCTGCATCTCGACCTCGGGGACGAGCCCACCTTCGCCTCGGCGTCGGCGGCGGCCGGACGGGCGCTGGAGGAAGTACGTGGACTGGGCGAGGAGCACGTACGGGAGCGGCTGGCCCTGCCGGCACCCGCCTGTGTCGTCTCGGTGGCCGACTCGCCCGGTGCCGCACCGGACCCCCTCGGCGGTACGCCCCGACGGACGACCCCGCGCGGGGTCCGGGGCGCGACCGAACTGCACCTGACGGCAGACCCGCACGGCGGCCGGCTGCACTACGAGTTCCGGACGGACGTGTTCGACGCCGTCACCGCGCGCCGCATCGCCGAGCAGACCGCCCGGGCGCTCGACCAGGGAACACGGCGGCCGCAAGCGAGGATCGAGGACCTGGAACTGGCCGGGCCGCGGGAGCGGGCCGAATTGCTGGCGCTGAGCCCGTCCGCCGGCGAACCGGTCACCACGCGGATCGAGGAACTGATAGACCGGCACATCGACCGCGGCGGAGACCGCGTCGCGGTCTCGTGGGGGACGGGGCGGCTCACCTACCGGGAGCTCGGGCTACGGGCGAACTGGCTGGCCCTGCGCCTCGTCGGGCTCGGAGCCGGACCGGGCCGGCGGGTCGGCGTGCGGCTGGGCCGCCCCGACCACCTGGCGACCGTGTTGCTCGCCGTACTCCGGACCGGCGCCGCCTACGTGCCGATCGACCCGGCGGCACCCTCGGAGCGGCAGAAGCTCGTCGCGGGACTCGCCGGCCTGACGCTGCTGGTGACGGACGAGACCGACACCGTGACACCGGCCGGGACACGGGTGGAGGTGCTGCCGGACCGGCTGCCCGAGGCCGAGGAGGGGCCCGCGCCGACCGGCTCGCCGGACGACGCCGCCTACGTCCTGTTCACCTCCGGCTCGACCGGGCGGCCCAAGGGCGTCGAGGTCGCGCACCGGAGCGTGGTGCGGCTCTTCACCACTACGCGTGACCTCTTCGGTTTCGGCGCCGAGGACACCTGGCTCAACTCCCACGCGATCACCTTCGACGCCTCCGTCTGGGAGGTGTACGGAGCCCTGCTGCACGGTGGTCGCGTGGTGATCGCACCGTCCGGGACGGTTCAGGACCCCGAAGCGCTGGTGACCCTGGTCGAGGAGGAGGGCGTCACCATGCTCACCATCTCCCCGACCGCCTTCGACGGGTTCCGGGACGCGGCCCTGCGGCGGGGCGCTGAGTTCGCCCGGCTCAGGTACACCGTGCTCTGCGCCGAGGCGCTCAACCCCGCCGCTCTCGCCCCCTGGTTCGAGAACTGGGGTGAGCGGACGCCCGCACTCGTCAACATGTACGGCATCACCGAAACGACGGTGCACAGCACCTTCCACCGGCTCACCGCGGCCGATGTCCGAGACGGCCGCTGCCGGATCGGCAACGGTCTCCCCGACACCCCGGTGTACGTGCTGGACGGGCAGGGCCGCCCGGCGCCCTTCGGGGTACCCGGCGAGATCCATGTCGGCGGACCCGGCGTGGCCCTCGGATACGTGGTGGCCCCGGACGCCGAGCGGGCCCGCTTCACCGTGGATCCGTACGCCGCCGTGGAGGGTGCCGGGCTCTACCGTTCGGGCGACCGGGGCCGCCGGCTCCCGGACGGCACCATCGAATACCTGGGCCGGCTGGACGACCAGGTCAAGATCCGCGGATATCGGATCGAGCTCGGCGAGGTCGAGACCGCCCTGCTGGCCCACCCCTCGGTACGCTCCGCCCGGGCCTGGGTGATCCGTCGGCCGGACCGCCCGCCGCTGCTCGCCGCGGCCGTGGTGCCGGCCCGTACGAGTGCCGGCCCCCGACCCGAG